>JAGMDR010000451.1 GCA_023128595.1 Planctomycetota bacterium
CCGGATTCAGCTATAAGCTCAAATAGCTTTTTGTTCTCCGGCGGAAAGACATTTGCTAAGCCGCAGCCCTGCACCGCAATAGTGCGTCCGCCGGCGGATAGGGTTCCATGATGCGCAGCAGTATCTATGCCGCGAGCCATACCGGAGATTATAGTAAATCCAGCTGAGCTTAATAAATGGGCAAATGGAGAAGCTTGCTCCTGACCATACAAACTACATCTCCGGGTACCAACTATTGAGATTGCTAAATTGTCCTGCCGAGATAAACTGCCCTTAATGTAAAGAACCGGCGGAGGGTCGTAAATCTGTTTCAACACAGGCGGATAACGCTTATCGTCAAGGTTAATCAGCCAGACGCCGAGTTTCCCGGCCAGCTCCAATTCGCCGGCAGCGTCGAATTTGTCACGCGTCGCAGCGGTTCGCTCAGCCGTTTTGAAGCCGACACCGTCAACTTTGGCCAGCTCACTTACCGAAGCCCCCAAGGCCCGATCAACCGAGCCGAAATGCTCGACCAACTTTGCAAAAGTAACCGGGCCGACACCGTCAGCTCGTATCAGCTTGAGCCACTTCTCAATGTCACTCGAATTAGGCTGTGCTTTCGCCATAAGGTCGGCTCTCCCGGAAAAGTCGTTCGTAAAGCCATGTATAGCCGCACCTGCTCCGCCGAAAGCGGATCTTCGACTTCGGAGGCACAAGCCTTAGCAGGTACAGACTCCACAGGTCATATTAAACCACAAAGAATACGAAGGGGCAAAGAAAAATTAGCCACCAAGACACTACGGCACCAAGACGAAAGACGAAGGACACAAGTGCAAAGACACAAGAGGCTGCGGGAAAAAGAGGAAAGGGAATTCTCAATGCTTGATGCTGGTGACTCGGTACTCGCCGCCTGGGGTGTGAGACGGGATGCGTGAGATGGGAGGGCTGCCACGGATTCCTGCGGACGGTTTTTATCTTCCGCTGCCGCGCGTGATCCGACTTGCAGCCGCGTGCATCGCCTTTGGGATTTTTGTAGGGGACCTGGCGATTGGCAACTGCTAATTGGTGACTGACAGACGGAAGATTCGGGTTTCCGGCTACTGCGTGCAAGGCGCGGGGACAAGGAGGGCGCGGAGGGTCACAGGCGATTGCGGTGGAGCGCTCTTATCTTGTCGGGCCGCGGTTGGTTCCGAAGCTCCAGAGAGTGCCCGGGGTTGTGGTGTGGGTATTGACCTCATCGATCCGCCAGTAATATGTCGTGTTTTCATTCAGGGTGCCCGGGTTGAATGTTGTCTCGGTTTGATTGCGCTGGAATGCGGGCGGATTGGTGGTCCCGAAATAGACATCGTGAGAGACTGCACCGAAGCCGGGCTGCCAGCTTAGAACGGGAGTTGTCCGAACACCAGTGGCGCCATCGAAAGGGTCGGGGTTGGTTGCCGCGGTGGGCGGCGGCAGAGTTCCAAACCAGGTTGTTTGCTCGAGCCAGCGGTCTGCGAGAAGGGCCAGATCTATTGGGTCTGGATTCATGTGGCCGTGCGGTTCTGTGGGGGTATGTGCGTCATTCTTCGACCAGCAGGCGAAGTCGGTGAAGTTGACGATGCCGTCGTTATTGTAGTCGGTGCGGATGGTCCAGCCGTGCGGCGGGATACTTGCCTCGGCGGTGCCGCCGTAGGCACCCATATTTATGCGAACGTTTACGCCCCAATCGTTGTTCGGGTCGGCGGGGACAGAGAGTGGCTCGTCGCCGAGCGGCGAGCCGGGATTGCCGGCGTCGATACATCGGCTGGTGACCTCGTCCCAGATCCACATTTTGCGCTCAGTATCCCAGCGCCAGCCTTCGCTCTTTAAATGATAGTCGCCATCGACCCAGAAGTCGTCGTCGGGGTCATTATCTGTTCCGTTGGTGTCCCAATAGCCGGGACTGACAAAAAGCGGATCGACGTCGATATTGCCGATGCCTGGCCAGCCACCTTGTACATTGCAGTAGGCTACTGTCGGTAAGCTGTCGCCGGCGTATATCTCCCAAGGTCTGTTATGCCAGAAGATGCAATTGGTCACCGTCGAGCTACTGTCCAGCCCAGCGATCGCGCCGGTGCCGCGCCCGCCTGAGTTCCCGGTGATTGTGCAGTTGGAGATTGTTGGGCTGCTCATGTAGATGGAGATTCCGCCCCCAGTATGTCTGGCTGTATTGTGGGTTATGATGCAGTTGGTGATAACGGCATCGGATTCCTGGGAGTAAATCCCACCGCCGTAGCTGGCTGAGTTCGCGGTGATTGTGCAGTTGGCGATGGTTGGGCTGCTCATGTAGATGGAGATTCCGCCTCCCCGACGTGTGGCCATATTGCGGGTTATGATACAGTTGAGTACCCTGCATGTGAGCGGACCGGTTGCCGGCTCGCCGGGGCGTCCTCGACCGATTTTGGTGCAGAGAATTGCGGCACCCTCGTTAGCATAGCCGTTAGTAATCGTCAACCCGGCCAAAATGGAGTTGGCGTCTTCACCGCTGCGGAAGTTAAAACCCCGATGGTGGTCACCCGGGCCGGCGTTACAGTCGATGACGGTCGATGCGACTACTTGAGGGTCGTTTGGGTCGATGCTGCGGACGGTGATGGGTTTGCCGAGGAAGCTGATATCGCGGTTTCCGGGACCGGTGTAGATGGCCGGCGCGATGACGACGACGTCTCCGGGCAGGGCCCAGTCAATAGCCGACTGGATATTCGGGTACTCGCTGGGGACGTAGAGCCGGCCCTGTTCAAGGCCCAAATGGAGGCGCACTTTTACGGTCTGTGGGCTATTGGGGGCGTTAGGGTCGGTTATGGTTACTTCACAATCGTAAAAGCCGTCGGCAAGGCTGGTGGTATCAACGGTCAGTGCAACATTGTTGACGTCGCTGGCGGACCGGCCGCTCAGAGGATGGATGCTGAGCCAAGAACAGCCATTGGGGACGGAAATCTCCCAGTTTAGTGTGTCGCCGCCTGTGTTCTGTATGGAGACAGTCCGCTCGAATAGACAGGGGTCTGCTTGCCAGGCGTGGAATTGGAAGATGGTCGGCTCAACAGCTATGACGGGGGGCCGAAGAGTGAGGTTTACCTGAATCGCCCCAAGGCCTTGCTGGGCGTTCGCGTCGCTGACAAGCAATTGACAACTGTAAGAGCCGTATTCCAGGCCGGCGGCATCGACACTTAGCGTAACCTCATTGACCTGGCCAGTGGACGGGCCGGTGAGCGGATAGACGCTGAGCCAGTTGCAGTCATTGGGGGCGGTTATCTGCCAATTGAGGGTTCCTCCGCCTATGTTCTGTATGGTGAGGACTTGGTCAGGCGGGGTGGGGTTTTCCTTGCCGCCCTGGAAGTCAAAGCGATTTGAACTTAGCGAGAGAAAGGGTCCGACAAGATCAAGACTGACAGGGAGAGTCACCGGGCTGTTGGAGGCATTGGGGTCAGAGACCGTAAGATTGCAATCATAGTGACCCCAGGGAAGGCCGGAGACATCAGCCGTGAGTGTAATTTCATCGGCCTCACCTCTTGAAGTTGCAGCGGTTGGAGTGACATCGAGCCAATCGCAATCGGTGCCGGCTTGCCAGGAAAGCAATCCGCCGGCCTTGTTGCGGATTGTGAACGTTTGTTGGGACAGTTCGAGGTCACTCTGGTAAGCGGAGAATTCGACCTTTGCTGTCGAAAGCTCGATCTGGGGGCCAATTAAGTCCAACAGGACGTCAACTGTTCGCGGATTGTTTATGGCGCATGGATCGGAGACAGTTAGTTGGCAGTTGTACGTGCCCCAGTGGAGGGCGGTGGTATCGACCGTTAGTGCGACCTGGTTGGGCTCATTTGTGGAAGTTCCTGCCTGCGGATTGACTTGCAGCCAAAGGCAATCCTCTGTAATGCGCCAGTTCAGGGCACCGAGACCTGTGTTCCAGATTTGTATGGTGCCTTCGGGTAAATTAGCCTGGCCTTCAAGAATGTTAAACCGTATCACGTTTGGGAAAACGACAATCGCCAAGGCATCGTTGAGCGTTTCATCTGCCCCCATATCAACTCGGCCGCCAAACAGGCGCGGGTCGCCGTCGATATCAGTTTGGCTCGGCGGTGGACTGTAAGCCGGGTCACCGGCATCGATACAGGGTGAATCGTCCGATAAATGATAGTCGCCATCGCCAAGATCAATGAAAAGTGGGTCGGCATCGATGTTTCCGACTCCGGGGAGACCACCCTGGACGTTGCTATAGGAAATCGCAGGGCTACCGTAGATGTTGGGCGAGTTAGTAGCAGTGTTGTAGCGGATAATTGAGTTGGTGATTGTAAGCGTGCCATTCATGAGGATACCTCCGCCCCTCAGGTCTGCCGAATTATTGGTGATCGTACAGTTAGTGATCACCGAGGTTCCTCCTTTAAAGTACAATCCGCCGCCTTTGGCATACGTTGGCTTGATGCCTTTTGCCGAATTGTAAGCAATGACACAGTTAGTTATCAAAGGGTCACTGTAAACGCTACGGATGCCGCCAGCGTATGACGAAGCAAAATTACCCAGAATAAGACAATTGCCAATCACGCATGTGCTGTCGTGGAGAAAGATTCCCGCTCCGTCATTAGCGTGGTTGCCCGTGAGTGTGCAGTGGATGATTGCGGCGCTGTCGTATTCGCAGAAGACTCCACCTCCTAACCACGCTGTACATTGAGCGATGGTGCAGTGTGTGATAGTTGGGTTGCTGTTCTGACAGTAGATGCCTCCGCCATCGTCTGCAAATCCGTTTGTGATCGTCAGCCCGGATAGGACCGAAGATTCTTTCTCATAAGTGTGAAAAACGAAGCCACGGTGGGGGTCAGATTCAGTACCGTTGCAGTCGATGATTGTTGCGGCGACGGTGGCGGGGTCGTTGGGGTCGGTGCTGCGGAGGGTGATGGCTTTGCCTTTGTAACTTATGTCTCTGTTGCCGTCTCCGGTGTATGTGCCGGGGGCGATGATTACCGTGTCGCCATCGTTGCAGTCGTTGATGGCGGCCTGGATGTTGGGGTACTGGTCGGGGACGTGGCGTGTTGCTGCGGATGCAAAGGCGGCTGTGAACAGCAGGATGATTAGATTGGATAGGCTTTTCGCTGTCATTTTTTTACTCCCTCAAGAAGTATATATTGAGTTTATTATGGCGGCATAGGCTACACGTAATTTACGGAAGGTGGGCTCGGTATGAAAAGAACAAGTATTTGAATTATGACGGCAAACAAAAGTATAATATCAAGGCATTTTCGAGCCTGCCTTCACATCTCAACTTAACCACATTCTAACACAAGATTGGACAAGTTTGCAAGGAATTTCTGAAGAATTTCACAAATAAACCAACAAGGCCTTCGGGCGCAAGCAAAAAAGATGAAGGTCGGCTCCAGCGAATCCGGCGAATGGATAGGTGTATGTGGGTATCGCACGACCGAGAAAAATCGTTCGGGCCCCCAGAGGCACAAATTTCCCCCCCCTGTGCCCCAAATTTGAGCCTCTGCCCAAACGATTTTTCTCTTAACCATATTCGGCGGGCCAAGTTGTCTGCTTCTGCCTTGATAAGTTGGGGCATAATTGTAGTGCACCTACGCATTAACCGGATGAGGTTCTATTTGTTGTGGGGTGGGGGTAGAATTGTCGGGGCAGAGAGGACAAACGACAGAGGACGGAGGGCAGAGGGCTGATACTGGATACACGACTCTTGATGCTCGATGCAGGATTGGCCAAGCCAGGATTTGATGTCGGCGTGCCGCTGCTTCGATGCCCGATAATCACTGACTGTTGACGCAGCCTTCTTACCGGGAGCATCGGAGAGCTCCTACTGTCCGATAAGAGCCACAACAGGGCCGGCAAACCCTCACCCCTTCAATTCCAGAAAAAATCTGGTGCATGCGCTCTACCGAGAGACCGATACTGATAAAAAGACAAGATCCATTACCTCAGAGTCGAAGGCCGATAGGGAGCGGGACGGATGGCGACAGGATAGAATGCGGGATCAGGTGCGTCCTTTTTCTTTTGTAGGGGTGCGATCATAGGACAAGGTGTATTGCTTCTTGATTTGGGGGTGCGATTATGGCTACGGGAAAATTGTATCCGGTGAACAAGTCTGGACGTGCTTTGATTCTTTTGGGTGTGTTCGGGTTCTTGACGCAGGCATTTGCGGGGGCGGCGGAACCGAACAAGGCAGGTGACCTGTTTGAGATGTCAATCGAAGAATTGATGAATGTGGAGGTGACGACTGCATCGAAGAAGGCCGAGAAATACCTTGCTACTGCGTCGGCGACTTATGTGATCACGCAGGAGGACATCCGTCGGTCCGGGGCAAGCAGCATTCCGGAAGTTCTGCGGATGGTGCCCGGTTTGCAGGTGGCTCAACTCAACTCGAACACGTGGGCGGTTTCTTCGCGCGCGTTCAACACTCAGTACGCCAACAAGATGCTTGTTATGATTGACGGGCGGAGCATATACGCACCTCTTTACGGCGGGGTCTATTGGGATATGCACGATGTGATCCTTGAAGACGTTGAGCGTATTGAGGTGGTCCGCGGTCCCGGCGGGACGCTCTGGGGCGCCAATGCGGTTAACGGGATAATCAATATAATCACCAAGAGCGCCAAAGACACGCAGGGGACATTAATCAGCGGTGGCGCCGGCACAAGGGAGCAGGGTTTTGGGGCGATACGGTACGGTGACAAGGCCGGGGAGGGGAGCTACTATCGAGTCTATTCGAAGTACTTCAACCGTGACGACGGTCGGCTGGTCGGGGGCGGAAACGGCAACGACGGCTGGGATGTCTTCCGTGGAGGCTTCAGAATAGACAGCGATCCATCAGACCGCGACCATTTTACCCTGCAGGGGGATTTCTTCGAGGGGCAAGTCGGAAAGATCAACACACTCTATTCGCTGACCGCTCCGCTTTCACAGGTTGTCAAGGGGCCGTTCGGCATAAGCGGCGGCAATGTGCTTGGCCGATGGACGCGAAGTTTCTCGGATGATTCCGAGATGATGCTGCAGATGTACTACGACAGGACCAGCCGGCGCGAAAGGACGTTCCACGAGAGTCGCGATACGTACGACATAGACTTTCAGCATCGTTTCGGCCTGGGCGACAGACACGAGATTACGTGGGGCCTGGGATACCGCCTTACCACGGACAACACAAGAGGCACGTTTGCGTTCTCATTAGATCCTGAAGACTACAGGCTCAATGTTTTCAGCGGCTTCCTGCAGGACAGAATAAGCCTGATCAGGGAAAGACTCGCTCTTATCCTGGGCACGAAGCTCGAACACAACAATTATACGGGCTTCGAATACCAACCCGGTGCAAAACTCGCGTGGACTCCCGACGAGAGGCAGACAATCTGGACGTCGGTGACCCGTGCGGTAAGGACGCCGACGCGTTTCGACAATCACAGCAAGACCAGTTGGGGGACAACGATGATGGGTCCGTTTGTCTATTCACTGGAGGCATACGGGAGTGACGATATGGAGTCGGAGAAAGTGATCGCCTACGAGGCCGGGTATCGTGTGCATCCGACGGACAAGCTCTTCTTGGATTTTGTGGGGTTTTTCAATCAGTATAGCGACATCAGGACATTCGAGGGCGGATTCGGCAGTGCGTTCTTCACGGGCACACACTTTATTGTGCCTTATACGGCCAGGAACATGATGGATGGAGAGACATACGGCTTTGAGGCGGCGGCGACATACCAGGCGACGAAGGACTGGAAGTTAAGCGCAGGGTATTCGTTTTTGCAGATGCAATTACATACGAACAGCGCAAGCACATCCACTGCCGACGGCGGGATTGAGGGCGAAAGTCCGCATAATCAGTTCAGCGTGCGTTCGTATCTGGATGTGACCGAGGATGTCGAGCTGGACTTATCGCTTTACTATGTGGACAATCTGCCGAGCGACAACGTTCCACATTACCTGCGGTTGGATGCGCGTTTGGGGTGGCAGATCAATGAGAATACGGAATTGCGCCTTGTTGGGCGGAATTTGCTGGATCGGCTGCATCCGGAATTCAAAGACAGCAGAGGTGCGTCTTTCGCGGCAGAAGCCGAACGCAGCTTCTTAGTGGATGTGGTGCACAGGTTCTAATAACTAAATGCTATGTGAGAAAATGCGAACGCGAGCTTACATCCTGGTTCTTTTGACTCTTGGCTTATTTGGGGCGGCATTTGTCCCGCAGGCGTGGGCTGATCCTGCGCCGAGCCAGGAGTATCGGATTAAGGCTGCATTCTTGTACAACTTTATCAAGTTCGTGGACTGGCCCAAGCAGAAGATGGGCGAGGCCAATGAGCCGATAACCATCGGGATTATCGGCAAAGATCCCTTTGGAAAGGCCTTTGAGCCGATCAAGGATAAGCCGGTCAAGGGCAAGAAAGTCGTCGTGAAGCAATTTAAGGGGTTCAAGGAGCTAAAGCAGTTGGGCGAGAAGGACAAAGGTGAGCTGGATCGGCGAATCGAGGCACTGAGGAAATGTCACATGCTGTTCATTTGTTCTTCGGAGAAGGATGCATATAGGGACGTCGTAAAATTAGTCAGAGAGCATCCGGTTCTGACAGTTGGGGAGATGAAAGACTTTGTGGAGGCCGGAGGGGTAATCAATTTCGTGATGGAAAACAAGAAGGTGCGTTTTGAAATCAACGCCGCTGGCGCCAAGCGCGCGAAACTCCAGATAAGGTCTCAGCTTTTGCGCCTGGCAAAAAAAGTTGTCCAGGAAAAGGACGCGCCAAAAAATGACGATTAAGTAACAAGGGCGAACCGTCCGGGTATCTGAGGTATTGACTATGCGTGTTATGCAGAATATGACAATAAGGCGTAAGCTGGTATCCATCATCATGCTGACGTGTATTGTGTCGCTGCTGTTGGCCGGGGCCATACTTGTTGTCTCGGAGTGGGCTGCTCTGCGGCGCGACATGGTGCAAAATACATCAACACACGCAGCGATGATAGCGGAGAACTGCAAGGCGGCTGTCGCCTTCGAAGACGCCAAGGATGCGGAGGAAACGCTACGTGCGCTTAAGCAGGAATCTTCTATTGTTTTTGGCTGTGTATATGTCAAGAGCGGTGAGCCTTTTGCAATTTACTACCGTGATGACGCTGACAGCAGTTTGCAGCCGAGTGAGCCTGAGGATGAGGGGTTCAGCTTCGACGGCGGTTTGCTGACGGTGTTCAAATGCATCATTCTCGATGAGGAGACAATCGGAACGGTTTGTCTGCGGTCAGACTTGCAGCCTATGTACGCAACGCTCAAGGACAAGAGTGTTACGGTAATCGGGGTTGTGCTGCTTGCGTCTCTTGCGGCCTATCTTGTGTCGTCAAGGCTTCAAAGGATTATTTCCGGGCCGATACTGAACCTGGCTGACGTTGCAAAGGTCGTTTCGGAAAAGAAGGACTATTCTATCCGGGCCGCAAAGCAGAGTAACGACGAGGTGGGTCTGCTTATAGACGCATTCAATGACATGCTCGAGCAAACCGAGGCGCGGGAATCCGAGCTCCTGCAGGCCAGAGACCATCTCG
The DNA here is from genome assembly GCA_023128595.1 of Planctomycetota bacterium. Classification (GTDB taxonomy): domain Bacteria; phylum Planctomycetota; class Phycisphaerae; order Sedimentisphaerales; family Anaerobacaceae; genus DAOVRL01. The sequence continues at coordinate 9,499 of JAGMDR010000451.1, forward strand.
AGACAAGGGTCCAGGAGCGCACCGCCGAGTTGACAGATGCGAACCGAAAGCTGGAAGATTCTATCAAGCGAGCCAATCTACTGGCCAAGGAGGCAACACAGGCGAGTGAGGCTAAGAGCCAGTTTCTGGCCAACATGAGCCACGAGATCCGGACACCAATGAACGGGGTTATAGGTTTTGCAGACATCTTAGCTGATGAGGATCTGACGGAACAGGAGAGAGAATATGTCGAGATCATAAGAAATTGCGGGCGCGAGCTGCTGGTGTTGATCGATGATATTCTGGATTTCTCCATGATCGAGGCGAACAAACTGGAGACTGAGATCACGAGCTGCTCATTAGGTAATCTGCTCAATGGCATCGAATCGTTGATGCGGCCAAAGGCCGTAGAGAAAGGGCTTGAGTTTAGGGTCGCCGAGTCGGCCGGGCTGCCCTCACAGATATGTACAGATCCGGTTCGCCTGCGTCAGTGTTTAATCAACCTTGTGAGCAATGCAATCAAATTCACGGAAGAAGGCCACGTGTACGTCAATGTTTCTGTTCAGGAAGAGGACGGCGAACTTTATATCCACTTCGAGATTGAAGATACGGGTATTGGTATCCCATCGGACAAACAAGATTCTATATTCGAAGTGTTCACTCAGGTCGATGGCAGCCACAGCCGCAAGTACGGCGGCTCCGGGTTGGGTCTGGCGATCTCGAAGCGCCTGGCGGGAATTTTAGGAGGGCGGCTTACGGTGAGGAGCCGGGAAGGCGAAGGCTCCATATTCTCGCTCGTATTGCCCGTCGGCGTTGACGTCAGGAAACAGCCGTTCCTGGACAGGCACAACCTGGCAGAAGAGCTGCGGGCTGAGCAGGCCAAGTCGGCCGGACCCACATTTTGCGGGCAAGTCCTGGTGGCGGAGGATGTTTTGACCAACCAGGTGCTGATGAAGTCACTTCTCAAGCGTATGGGTTTAGAGGTGACAATCGCGGAAGATGGAGACGAGGCAGTACAAAAAGTTGTAACGGGATCTTTTGACCTGGTATTGATGGACGTACAGATGCCCAAGATCAACGGCCTTGAGGCTACAAGGGCCCTTCGAAAAATGGGAATTGCAACCCCGATAGTTGCTCTAACAGCCCACGCTATGAAAGGTGACGATAGCAGGTGTATCAAGGCCGGGTGTGACGACTACTTGAGCAAGCCTATTGACCGGCAAAAGCTGCTGGATGTGCTCACCAAATACCTACCTTCCAAAACAGAAGCTGTGCACGACAAATCCAACGCAACCACATAAACTTGGGCGCCCGACAGCTTGGGGTGTGGCTAATTTTCCTGGCACAGCGAAATCCTGTTGATGATAATGCTTTAGATAGAGACACGCCCAAACAAAGTTTGAGCGTGCCACTCGGCCGTTTGAGCGTGGCACCCTTTGATCAAGATACCACGGAGAAATTGGTTTGCCGGAAAATCTGGCCACACCCGCGGCCTGGGCTCAATGAGTTTTGGCTTTTATTTGTCTGTTTGTGGGGGTAGAATTGGTTTGGCTCATAAGACAGAAGGCTGATACTCGATACCGGATGCTCGATGGACTCGACGTCAAAGAAAAAGAATGAAATGTGGAGAATGAGAAATGAAGGCGGGAAGATTCTTGTTGTCGATGGCAATGGCTGGGGCTTGTTTGTGGACGCTTGAGGTGGCGGCGGAAGAAGGGAAACCCGTATATCCTGGGAAGAAATGGGAACTAAAGAAGCCGGGGCAAATGGGGCTGGATGGGCGCAAGCTCAAGGCGATGAGTGATTATGCCGGGGGATTCGGGTGCGTTGTGCGGGGCGGGTATATGGTCTATACGTGGGGGGATGCGAGCAAGGCCAAGGACGTTGCCTCGGCGGTCAAGCCGGTCTATACGCACTTTCTGCTCAAGGCGGTTGAGCAGGGCAAGTTGAAGAGCGTCGATGAGGCGGTCAGTAAAAAAGAGCCGAGGTTGAAATCGCTGAACAAGGGGCTTGGGTACAAGGACCGGGAGATTACGTGGCGGCATTTGTGCAATCAGGTTTCGTGCTACGGTGTGCGGGAGCGGCCTGGGCGGGCGTTCGATTATAGCGACTATAATATGGCGTTATTCTTCGACAGCTTATTCCTAAAGGTGTATGGGACGACGTGGGAGCGGGTGGATGGTAACGTATTGCGTCCGGGGCTGACTGATTTGTTAGGGTGCGAGGATAAGCCGACGTTTATGGCCTTCGGGACGAAGAATCGGCCGGGGCGATTGGCGATTTCGCCGCGCGACTTTGCGCGGTTCGCCCTGCTGTATCTGCGCAAGGGCAAGTGGAAAGACAAGCAGCTTATCAGTGCCAAGAGTGCTGCTATGGCCGTGAGGAGCCCGCTGGCGACTTCGATACCGCGGACGAAGGGTGAGCGGGCGGATATGATTGCGGGGCAGCGGTCGATCGGCGGGGGCAATAACCAGTGCGACCACAACGGCAGCTACAGTTTTGCGTGGTGGGTGAACGGGATTGGCCGGGACGGCAAGCGGAACTGGCCTGATGTGCAGGGCGATGTGTATGGGTGCTTCGGGCACGGTGACATTAGAGCGATGGTTGTTATGCCGGGCCTCGATTTGATAGTCTGCTGGAACGACAGCAGGATCAAGGGCAGCAAAATGGTCAACCAGGCGTTGAGGCTGCTGAAAGAGGCGGCCGGCAACAAGGCGGGAGAGCGAAAGTAAGGGGCTGCGAGTATGAGTGGGCGAATTTGTGAGATTTGGGTGTGGCTGGTTGTGTTTGCGGTGGTGTGCTGTTCGATTCCGGCACCTGCAAGGGATTTGGGGTCGAGAGAGGCTCGAGTGTGGGAGATGATTGAATGGGACCTCAACGGCGTGAAGTCCGGAGGGAATCCTTTTGACGTTGTGGCGACGGTAACATTCGCACATCAAGGCAGTAGCGAGAAGCGGACGACGGAGATGTTTTACGACGGGGGGACAAAATGGAAGTTCCGGTTTACGGGGACTCGGGCCGGCGAATGGAAGTTCGTATCGAAGAGTAAGGTGACAGGGCTGAACGGTTTGACGGGGAGCGTTACGGTTGAGGAGAATCGAAATCCGAAGGCGAAGGGCTTTGTTACGAACGTCGGTAATAGGTTTGCGGTGCAGGTCAAAGATGGTTCGGACCTGCGGGGGTACGTATTCAACGCGTATATGAGCAGGGTCAAGCATCCGGCTTTTCTGGACGAGTTCGGTTCGGAGCTGGGCGGGGTGGAGAAGGCGGCGCGGGCATATTTCGCGGACGCTATGGCCAACGGCTTTGAGATAATATTCGTTCACGTCAATAATAACTGGTTCAAGTTTGGGGCGAAGAAGCACAGCGAGCATAAGAGTGAGAATCCGGATCCGGCAGCGTTCAGGGTGCTGGAGCGGATTATTACGACGGTCCACAGGATGGGCGGGCGCGTTCATATCTGGGCGTGGGGTGATGAGTCGCGCAAATGGACGCCGAGGGGCGTCCCGGGCGGGATCAACGGGCAGGTCGATAGGCGATTGCAGAGATACATAGCGGCCAGGCTGGGGCCTGTAGCCGGGTGGACGATGGGATATGGGTTTGACCTGCACGAGTGGGTCAAGGCCGAGCAGGTCAATACCTGGGCCGAGTACCTGCACAAGCATTTTGGATGGCAGCATCTTTTGAGTGCAAGGGGACAACGGCTCAAAGGACCTTACAATGTGAATTCATACGACGGTTTCGGGCGTGGCGTGCCGCTTACCACGACGTCGCACGGGCCGGCGGATTATCAGGAGATTGTAGAGGATCTGGAGGGTGATGTGAAGCGGGCGCATCTCTACGAGGAGCGGCACAGCTATAAGCGGTCGGGGTTTAAGTTGGATATGGACGGGACCAGGAGGCTGCTCTGGTGGGAATCGATGGCCGGCGGGATGGGCGGCTTCTTCGGGTTTTACCCTGATAGTCCGCATCCTTATCCGAATCCGCAGCAGCTTCGGACGCATTATGCTTTCTGGCACGACAACGGGCGATTTTTGCTTGATATGGAAAGGGCGAATAAGCTGACGGACGGCGGATACGTGCTGAAGGCAGCCGACAAGAAGCACCACGTTTTCTACAAGGAGGGTGCTTCGTCGATTCGGATGGATCTATCCGGTATGGCGGGTGAGCAGCCGGGGATTGCCGTGGATACAAAAAAGGCGTACAGGGAAATTGGGCTTGGCGTGCTCGATAGAAAAGAGCAGGTGTGGAGGCCGCCATATCGCTCTGATTGGGCGATTGCGGTTGGCAACTTTGGTGAGGAGGAGATTGTGCTTGACCCGCTTAGAAATTCGGGAGCAGAAGATCCGTCGGAGGGTGGTCGGATTGTGGTGGATTCCGAGAATCGGCGATGGCTCAAGCGCAAAGGTGGCGGTGCGTTTTTTATGTGCGGGCCCGGGGACCCGGAGGATTTTCTTTATCGCGGCAAGCTGCGGCCTGATGGGACGCGGGACGGTGACCAGATGGCGCTGATCGAGAAAATGAAGGGGACCGGGGCGAATTGCATCTACCTGATGGCGGTGCGGTCGCACGGGGGGGATGGGGAGAAGACGCATAATCCGTTTGTGAACAACGATCCGGGCAAGGGCGTCAATGCGAAGGTGCTGGAGCAGTGGGAGCGGTGGTTTGCCCGGATGGATAAGAACGGCATTGTTATCTATTTCTTTTTCTACGACGACAGTGCGCGGGTTTGGAGGACGGCAGACAAGCTCGGCAATCAAGAGCGGGAGTTTATCCGCGCTATCGTCGATAGGTTCGAGCATCACAAGAACCTGATATGGTGCGTTGCGGAGGAATACCAGGAGGCATTTAGCCCCGAGCGAGTAAAGAATATAGCTGCGGAGATTCGGCGGGCTGACAATTATGTCCACGCGATTGCCGTACATAAGCTCAGCGGGCTGGATTTTTCGGAGTTTGCGGATGAGCGTAACATCGACCAGTTTGCCATCCAATATAACAAGTCGAGCGCAGATGAGCTACATGCAGGTATGGTCAGTGCGTGGAAGAGGGCGCGAGGCAGATACAGTCTTAATATGTCGGAGGCGGCGGGGCACGGGACGGGTAAAGAGGCGCGGTTGAAGAGCTGGGCGTGCGCGATGGGGGGCGCGTATGTGATGATTCTGGAGATGGATATCGCCGGGACACCGAAAAGTGATTTGGAAGATTGCGGGCGGCTGGTGCGGTTCTTCGAGGGGACAAATTTCAACGAGATGGCGCCGCACGATGAACTGAGATTCGGCGGGACGAAGTATGTTCTTGCCAAGCCGGGGGACAGCTATATCGCTTATGCGCCGAACCTTAAAGGCAAAATTGGGTTGAAAGAGATTAAGGCGGGGAGATATGATTTTCGGTGGTTCGATTGTGCGAGCGGGCAAGAAGTGCCGCAGAAAGCCGTGAGAGTTGCCGGGGGAAATCAAAGCTGGGACAGACCAAAAGGTATAGGCAAAGAATTGGCAGTGTACATCAAGCGTGTTGGGAAGTAAACTATCCGCAACAGCTCGCAGTGGTCGCGAGCGAGAGCTGATTTGGAAATATCCGAAGCACTAAATCCGAAATCCTAAACAATATCAAATGTGCAAAATGAAGATTCTCAAAACAGGCGAGGCTCGTTCGGTGGCAGCGATCGTTTGCATCCTGGCAGTTTTGAGTTCTCGTGATTTCAAGTTGTACGGTGTTGTGGGTGGAGTCAGAGTTTTCAGTTGAGAGGCTACCGGGATATAATGGGGTTTTTGATGCGAGGATCTATCGGCCGAGGTTTTTCAGGATTAAGTTTGACGTGCGGGGAGAATCAGGGAAAATTGGGCGGTAGGATTCGAGTTGTTGTGAGAAATGAGGTGAAGATTATGGACAAGCTCTATGATTCCGAGACGGGGTGCTGTCCGCGGTTTGATCCGGGACCCTGGGATGAGAAGGAGGTCAAGTTCGAGAACAAGCTGTTTGTAAAAGACCACGTTAGGAGCCTCTTTCATATTCCGCTGAACTTCGCCAAGGTGATGGTGCGGAATATGGAGCGGATTTCCGGGGCCGGGGCACTTCCGCCGATGCCGCTTATGCTCAGCGATGAGAACTCACTCTGGGGAGCGGACGTGTATATCGCGGTGGCCAAGGATGTGCCGGATGCTCAGATGACGAGAATATCGGGGACGTTTCTGACGAAGGTTTTTGAAGGGTCTTATAAGAATGTCAGAAATTGGATCGGCGAGATGAAGGAGTACGTTGAGTCGAAGAAGCGGGATATCGAGAAGATGTACTTCTTCTACACGACGTGCCCCAAGTGCGCTGAGCATTACGGCAAGAACTACGTTGTGATATTGGCGAAAGTTTGAACCACAGATACCCGCCTGCGCAGGCACAAGCTTCAGAGATTAGTACAGATTGACACTGTTTTTGAGATTGGGGGAGGGGATTGGGATTTGTGTTGAAAGGGGTTTGTTATGCCTTGTGTTGTTGCGGTGACGATACCTTATACGGCTATTACGATAGTCTTTATTGTTCTGGCGACGGGTGTGGGGGCTTTTATCAGGCGGAGGAGCCGGGACAAGTGCCTGCGGGATTTCGAGCAGAATATGGTAACGCTGGAAGATACGGCGGGCAAGACTATCTGGGGCAGGCTGCGGGTGGAGAATACGGGTCTGGAATTTGTTTATCCCCAGAAGCAGAGGGACGAAGACGGACACGATGAGGCCAGCTACATCCTTTATAAGCACGAGTATGGCAATATCGGGGCGGTGATTCGCTTTCACGATGAGCTGAGCGAAGGCAATAAGAAAAAGAGGGAGAAACAATTAGAAAAGACGTATCATCCGGGTGTGGGGCGGAGACTCAAGAGGAAACTGGTCAATGTCTTCAAGACGGTGAGGGATTCGGTGGCGGAGGTGGTTAATCTGTTGATGAGCCAGGCCAAGAAGGCGACGCCGGCCGGGCGGGTCCTGGGCTCTCAGGATAAGTACGTCTCTCAGATGAAGCAGGAGCTGATGGGCTCGGTGGGGACTTCTTATGAGCCGCTGTTGGAGAGATATATCGGGCGTAAGGTTGTGCTCGAGATGATTAAGGGCGATAAGATATTCGAATACTGCGGCGTGCTGAAGGAGTACACGGCGGATTTCATTGAGATAATGGACGTTGATTACAGTGCAGAAGAAAAGAAACCGACGAGAAAGGCGGATATGGCCGTCCCGCGGAAGCGCGGCGTTGTGCGGCACCTTGGAGAATGAATTTACTATTTACGATTCTCTGAGATTGCCACGCCTGGCCTTGCCTCGCTCGCGCCGAAGGGGTGGGATTTGCGCTGGGCTTCGATGTTGGGGTCAGGCAAGGACGGCGGAGGTTAGAAGGTTATTCTGAAATCTGTGTATTGGGGGTTGGGGGCCAGATCGGTGATTTTGGTTTTTGTTATGTAGCCGAGGAAGGTCTGCTCGATGTCGGTTATGCAGTTGTCTATATCGCCGGATGGGCCCTGTGCGAACATTTCTACTGTGCCCTCGCGTTGGTTGCGGACGAAGCCGGTGAGCCCGTGGCGATTGGCTATTCTCTGGGCGGTGAAGCGGAAGCCGACGCCCTGAACGCGACCGATGAAGATAATGTGTTTGGCGATCATTTTTCGTATTGCGTATCTCGTATTGCGTACCTCGTATCTCGTATTGCGTATTGCGTGGTCAGACCTACGGTATTATATCATTGGTTATGGTAATGGGGAAGTTTTTCGAGTGCAAGCTGGCGTTGGGTAAATGGAGTGCTTGAAGAGCTTTTGGGTTTTGTGACTCTTGCTGCCGGATTGCGGTTGGAGGGGCTATTGGGCTTGTGTCGCTTGGTCAATTCGTATAGTATTGCCCGCGAAAGCCCAGCGGTGTAGCTGGGTGTAAGCTGACTGAATTTGGCTGCGAGTGAGTAATAAAGGAGATTGCGTGCCGGGTTGTGGAATTCGGAGTCGGCTGGTCTGGATTCTGGAACATCGCCGGCTTCCGGCTATCTTGTGCGGTTTGGCGTTAGTGGCAACGCTTCCCGCTTTGGGTACGAGATTGCTGAATGACGACTTTTGTCATTGGGGGGTCCTGGCGGGCCCATCTCGGCTCGGGGATGACTTGTTCGATTCGGGCATAGTCACGGAAGAGTCCGGGCGGCTGTCGGCGGCGCTTTCGGAGCTATTTGCTCCTGTGGACCCTGGGCGAAATCTCGCTGCACTGCGGAACTACGGCGCGATTCCCTGGTGGACATACGATGGTCTTCGGGTCCGGTTTTGGCGGCCGTTGAGCAGCCTGACGCACTGGCTCGATTACCGTGTGTTTGGCAGCTCGGCGGTGGCGATGCACGCGCACAATTTGGTGTGGCTGGCGGCGGTGATGTTTTTAGTGACGACGCTATATCGGCGGCTGATGGCCCCGGCGTGGATAGCGGGCCTGGCGGCGGTGGTGTACGTTCTGGATGACTTTAGCTACTTTCCCGCGATGTGGATTGCAAACAGGAATATCTTTCTGTCGCTTTTTTTCGGGATTCTTAGTCTTTTGGCGCACCATCGCTGGTGCCAGGGCGGTTCGTGGGCGGCTGGGGCCGGGTCGGTTTTGTTTCTGGCCGGGTCGCTGCTGTCGGCTGAGGCCGGTGTGGCAACGTTCGCCTACCTTTTTGCATACGCGATGATTCTCGATGAGGCAAGCCGGGTCCGGCGACTGCTGAGTCTGGTTCCGGCCGTTCTGGTGACGGTTCTATGGCGGATAGTCTATAGCATGCTCGGGTATGGCGCCAGCGGAGGCAGTTTCTATTCGGACCCGAGTCGTGAGCCGCTGCGCTACGCTTGGGCAATGCTGGTGCGGGGTCCGATTCTTATTATGCGGGAATGGTGCGGCATACCGGCGGACATATTCAGCTATATGCCTGATTCAACGACAATGCTGTTTTGGCCTGTTGTTGTGGCGTTCGTTGTTGTGGTCCTGGTGGCGCTGCTGCCTTTGCTTCGAGTGAACCGGCTGGCTCGGTTCTGGCTGGTTGGAATGCATCTTTCGGTTCTGCCGATCTGCGCGACTATGCCGATGAATCGCAACCTGCTCTTCGTGGGGATCGGAGCGTGCGGACTGATCGGGCAGTTTATAGGAGGCTTTCTCGCGAAAGAAAGCTGGGTACCGAAGAGGCGTGTCCGGCGGGTTTTGGCATGGGGGCTTTGCATACTGCTGATAGCTGCGCACTTGCCTTGTGCACTGGCGGCGAGGATTGCTGCACCCCTGACGACGTCGAAGATTGTTGGAAAAGTGCGGGAGACTATGGAAATAGGTTCGCCGGAGGGGTTAGCGGAGCAGGACCTTGTGGTGGTTAACGCGCCGAATCCGGCCTCGTTTTTATACATTCCGCTCCAGCAGGCGCACAAAGGGGAAGCGCTGCCGCGGGCCGTTCGTATTCTTGCGCCCGGATTCGGGCAGCTCGAAGTCGTACGAAAGGACGAGAAGAGCCTGATGGTGCGGGCCCAATCCGGCAATCTTCTCTCGTGCCACTCGGGTCACGTTCTGGATATGGCCTGGGTTTATCTGTTCGAGGCCATCAGCACCGTGCGAAGCGCCGACAACGCCCTGCGTCGCGGCCAGAAGGTTGAGCTGCCGCGTATGTCCGCGGAGGTTGTGGAGGTCGATAGCAGGGGTATGCCGGTGGAGGTATTGTTCACGTTTGAAGTCTCGCTGGAAGATGAGTCGCTGAGGTGGCTTCAGTGGAACTGGAAAAAGGACCGGTATGATCCGTTCGATGTACCCGCAGTCGGGGAACGGATTAATGTACGTGGGCCGTTTTAGGGAGTGCGGGGCGGACTATCGGCGGTTGGTCTGTAATGCTAACGAGAGCGTGGTCCGCGCCGAAGACGCGTGGGGACTGGGATTGCCGCATATATTCACATAGACACACGCCC
>JAGMDR010000452.1 GCA_023128595.1 Planctomycetota bacterium
GTTTTGCAAATAGTTGAAAATGCTCCTCATCCAATAAAGTTGGCAGCTCCTGCAACGTTTTGCTCGCCCCGTGGGGGCTCGTCCCCTGGGGACTCGCAAATCCTTTGAGTTTAGCGCTTCGGAGCCTCGGGCATAGCTTGGCACAATACAATTGAAAAAGTCGCAAAATTGAACGAATTCGCCTGCTGGGATTGCCGATTTAGAAAGAATGGAAAGGGGGGCGAAAAAATAGTCGTCGGCAGCAGATTATTGATGATTATTGGCCGGTGATGAATTACAATTGGCAGTGATTCAGGCAGCCCGGAGGCGGGGTGAAGAAGCCGGATGTGAAACGTAGGTTTGCTGGATATTGGAGCGGGATGCCATGTTTGCGACACTCGGGGCCAAGGCAGTAGAGGATGTTACTAATATCGGACAGTTCGGAAGGTTTGTCTGGCAGACGGCGGGTGCGTGTTTGCGGAGCCTGTGTAACCACCGGACGTATCCCCTTATCTGGACGCAAATGCACATTATCGGCGTTCGAAGCGTGCCGGTGGTAATGGTAACAGGGGCGTTTGTGGGGATGACACTGGCTGTCCAGACTTACAGCCAGCTTGCGGGAATGGGGCTGGAGGAGCGTTTGGGGGTTTTGATCAATATTTCAGTTGTGAAGGAATTGGGGCCCGTGTTGGCGGCGGTCATGTTGGCCGGACGCGTCGGCGGCGCCTTGACCGCCGAATTAGGAACGATGAACGTCACCGAACAGATCGACGCCGTCAGGAGTATGGGGACCGACCCAATACGGTATTTGGTCGCGCCGCGGGTTCTCGCGTGCCTGCTGCTTACGCCGTTTCTGATTATTTACGCGGATCTGATGGGTATTTTAGGGGGGTATTTCGTCGGTGTAATGCAATTGGGGATCAACAGTTGGGCGTACTGGGACTTCAGCGCTTCCGGCGTGGAGTTGTGGGACGTTGCAGTTGGGGTGGTCAAGGGAGTTTTCTTCGGGACGGCGATTGCGGTTATAAGTTGTTATAAGGGTTTTACGTGCAAGGAAGGTGCGCAAGGTGTTGGGCAGGCCTGCACGGAGGCGTTTGTGGCCAGCTTCATTTCGATATTGGCGCTGGATTTTGCCCTGGTAGTGATATTCAAGGCGATTTACAATATATTCTGGCCTTTTAGGAGCCTTGTAGGATAAGAGCCGAGATTCGGGAAGCAGAAATTCGAAAGTGAAGAAGAAAGAGCACAACAACCAGGCGCCGGAGACACATTCCAACGGCGTGCTCACTGTTAAGAATGTTACCAAGAAATTCGGACCGAATGTCGTTCTCGACAATGTCTCTTTGACGATAGAGAAGGGCGAGACGACGGTCGTGATTGGGCCGAGTGGGTGCGGAAAGACCGTATTGATAAAGCATTTGATTGCTTTGCTCAGGCCGACGTCCGGCGAGGTCTATTTCAAGGACAGGAGAATTGATAATCTCAACGAGCAAGAATTGAACGGCGTGCGCACGCATTATGGTTTCCTTTTTCAGGGCGGGGCGCTGTTTGACAGCCTGAGCGTTTTTGAGAACATAATATTTCCGATCAGGCAGCATGGTAAGATAGGCAACTGGAAAGAAGTGGAAGAGCTTGTCAAGGCGAAGCTGGCTATAGTGGGCCTTGACGGTTTTCAGAATTACTATCCTGCGAATCTCTCAGGTGGCCAGCGCAAGAGGGTGGCATTGGCACGTGCGATTGCGTTGAATCCGGAAGTGATTTTGTATGATGAGCCGACCACGGGGCTGGACCCGATCCGCTCGGATGTTATCAACGAGCTTATCTTGAAGCTGCAAGAAGAGCTTGGTGTGACAACGGTTGTTGTCACGCACGATATGACCAGTGCGTACAAGATAGCGGACCGTATCATCATGCTTCATAACGGCAAGATTGTTGCCGACGGCGATGCCGACCACATTCGTAATCATCCTCATCCCGTTGTTCAGCAGTTCATCAGCGGACAGGTCAGCGAGGACGACCTGGCGATTCTGCGGATGAGCGGAAGCATTTCCCAGGCACAGTTCCTGCCTCGTGATTTTGAGGCATAATGACCAAGGAACCGGAGCAAATTGCAGCCGATTTAAGTGAGCTTGTCCAAGGGGACGTCTTCGCTGACATAGTGCACAGGGCGGCGTACAGCACCGATGCGAGCATTTACAGGATAGTGCCTGCGTGTGTAGTTGCGCCGCGCGATTCGGCGGACGTGGTTGCGGTTGTGAAGTACGCCGGGGCCGAAGGTATTCCGGTCGCCGCTCGGGGGGCGGCAAGCGGCTTGGCGGGAGAGGCGCTGTGCAGCGGGATAATCTTCGATATGACGCGGTACATGAACAAGGTTATCAGCGTCGATGAGGGGGGCGAGACGGTCGTCTGCGAGCCGGGCGTGGTATTGGGCGATTTGAACAACTGCCTGGCCGAGTACGACCGGAAGATAGGGCCCGACCCTTCGAGTGCTAATCGGGCGACGGTAGGGGGGTGCGTCGCCAATAATTCGACGGGTGCGCGTTGGATGAAATACGGATATATGGGCGATCATGTGGAGAGTGTCGAGGTCGTTTTGAGTGACGGCGGAGCGGCGGAGTTCAGGAACGAAGTTGATCCGGAGCGGGCCAAAGACCGAAGGGTCCGCTCAATTGCAGGAGAGTGCCTGGCCCTTATCTCGCAAAATGAGGCGGTAATCAGCAAGGCCCTGCCGAAAACGAAACGAAATCGATGCGGATACAACATCTGGGGGGTTGGTCATGACGGCAAGATCGATCTGGCGCGGTTGTTGGCGGGTTCGGAAGGCACGTTAGGCGTTTTTACGAAGATTACGCTGCGGACGGTTCCGGTGCCGGCGGCGAAGGGGCTGCTGCAGCTTGAATTTGAATCTCTTGATAAGATGGCAGAGGCGGTGCCGGTGATAGTTGCGAGCGGGGCGTCCACGTGTGAGCTGATGGACAGGCGGCTGATCGACCTTGCGTTCAAGGCTTTTCCTGAGTATCGTGACATTCTGGCGGCGGGTGCGGCGGTGGTTCTTTCCGTGGAGCACACGGGCGAGAGCGAGGCGGAAGTTCAGGAAGCGATAGAGAGAACGGATTCAGCGGTTGGGGCGATGGCGAGCGGGCGGAGTGTTGTCGTTGATGCCGAGGAGCAGTCGCGGATATGGAAGTCTCGCGAGGACGCGGGGCCGCTGCTTTACCAGAAACGGAGCAGAAAGCATCCGGCCGAGTTTATGGAGGATACGAGCGTTGATAATACGCAGCTTGGGCGGTACCTCGCGGGGATGAAGGAGATTGAGAAGAAGTACGGTTTTGAGATGTGTTTGTACGGGCACGCCGGTGACGGTGAGCTGCATACGCGGCCATATTTGGATTTGGGCGACCCGGCTGACGTGGAAAAAATGCGGGCGATTGCGAATGACGTTTTCTCGCTCGTCTGGTCGCTTGGCGGGACGATCAGCGGTGAGCACGCGGACGGACTGGTCAGGGCGGCATTTGTGCGCAAGCAATACGGGGACGAATACTACGCAATATTGTGCAAAATCAAGGAGATATTCGACCCGAGCGGTCTTATGAACCCGGGCAAAATCATCAACCCGGACGCCGATGTTATGGTCAAGAATCTCAGGCGGGCTGATAAGATTTTGCCGGAG
>JAGMDR010000453.1 GCA_023128595.1 Planctomycetota bacterium
CTGCGGGCGAACGATATTGACGTGATTTTGCCCAAGCAGTTGCCCGCGCCGCTGCCGGCGATTGTCTATGGCGATGTCAAACGGGCGAGGAAGGATTTGGAGTATAATGTCAGGCATCTGGCCAACGCGGCAAAAGAAGGGTATAAAATAGTGTGCTCCGAACCGAGTGCAGCGCTTTGTTTGAGGGAGGAACTGCGGCATTTTGTCGCGGGGCCGGATGCGAAACTTGTTTCGGAAAATACTTATGAATTGATGAGCTATCTTTTGGGATTATTCAAAGATGGTAAATTGAAGCCCGCCGAGGCGCCAGGAGAGAGTGGCCGGGAAAAACAGTTCGTTTATCATTTGCCGTGCCATTTGTATGTCGTCGGGGGCGAGGGAGCGAGTATGAAGCTTCTGCAAGAAGTCTGTGGCGTGAATATCGTCGACCTCAAGGCGGGCTGCTGTGGGCTGGCCGGGACGTTCGGGATGCAAATGAAGAACTACGAATTGTCGTCGCAGATCTCCGAGAGCTTGAAAATGGCGCTGGAATCCAGTAAAACCAAAAACGTCCTGACGGAGTGTGCCGCGTGCAGGATGCAGATACGGCATATAAGCGATTGCGTGGTGAGGCATCCGATTAAGGTTTTGGCTGAGGCTTACGGCAGGTGAAGCCGAAAACGGATATGTTTCACCATAGGCAAGCTGCGTTTGAGGCTGCCAAGCGCCGGAGTCTGCAACTGGGGTGTTGACGCCGGTGAGGAGGGGTGGTAAGAGAGTATTACTGATTAGCTATTTTTCAAACGGTTCTTCGTTTTGAGGCGGGGAAGGATTGACTACGTGAATAAGCATTGTTGAAGAGGGGATTAGCAGGGATGGAAAAGCAGGGCTTAAAAGAGGCGGTGCTGCGTTCGGCAGAATATCGGGGCAGTGCTGTATTCGCTGAATTATTATAAGGTGTGCTCGGCGAATGCCGGATATACCGGGGGGATCCTGAATATGAAGCAGCAGATGCAAGGCACGTTGTGGAAGCACCCACAGAGTCCAAAGAGAAATTCAGATAAGACTGCACGGGAGACAACTAAATGGGAGAATTCTACGGCTCAATACACGTTCGTACAGAATCATATGATTCAACAAAGCGCCTGTTGGAAGGTATTGCCAAGAAGCAAGGGCACAAGTTTTATTTGAGTCCACCTATTGACGGCTGGATCAGCTTTTTCCCAGACAAGTATGGGCAGATACCACTTGGACTCGAGATTGCCAAGAATACTCGTTCTGACGTGCTGCAACTGCTGGTACACGATGATGATATATTTTGTTACTGGTATTATCGCGACGGTAGGTTAGTGGATGAGTACAATTCACGCCCTGGTTATTTTGGTGAGGAAGTCACCGAAGACGATATGGAAAGGCTGAAAGGTCGGGCAGAAGTCTTTTCAGGTTTACTTGGTGACCCGCAAAAGATAGAGGAAATTCGTGAGATACTCAAACCCGTCGCCATATCTGATGATACTACACTCCCAGACAACGTTGCACGAGAAGAGAAGAAATTGAGGTCGCTATCAAAAGAGATTGACGATTTCATTAAGGATCCTGAAGAGATCCAACGTTTCTTGTCGGAAAATCCAGGACTATTTGAAGAGGAGATGAAATCCTTGGCAGAAGAGGCGTCGACTCATGGTATGCAGTCGTTGGAACAGATACAGAAATCCATGGAAGAAAGCGGGAAGGCGCAGGATTTCGTGCTCAGAATCCTGGAAGAATTCATGAGGTCAAGGACGGATACCGAAGACCATGGTGTTCTTGGATCTGGTTCTGGGGAACGAGAAGAAATACATGACGATCTGGAGAAAGTGATTTTCGACAAGTGTCCTGTTGACGATGCGGCGGATATTCGGCCACCTGCGGGCCTATTTGCCAGTGAGACCATGAATCGCTTTGCTGAGGTTCTGGGGATCCGCAATGCCGTTACAAGCTATGAGTACCTCGCGGACGGTGATACCGATAACATCTGTGGTTGGGACCAATTTATCGAAATATCTTGAGTATCATCAGAACAGGAATCAGACCCCTTTTTCTTGAGAGAAGTACAGATGGGAACAGCAAAGGACACTCCTAAACGCGCGGTGCTTTGGGAGGTGGGGGATGAGGGGAAGGTTCGGTGCGGGCTTTGCAATTGGCGGTGCGTGATTGAGCAGGGCAAGCTCGGGCGGTGCTGCGTTCGGCAGAATATTGGGGGGGTGCTGTATTCGCTGAATTATTATAAGGTGTGCTCGGCGAACCCGGACCCTATCGAGAAGAAGCCCCTGTTTCACTTTCAACCGGGGACGCGGAGCTTTTCTGTCGCTACGATGGGGTGCAATTTCCGGTGCGAGTTCTGCCAGAACTGGCAGATAAGCCAGGCGGCTATCGAAGATGGGCAAATCGACGGCCAGGCCATAAGCCCGGAGCAGATTGTCGATGCGGCGGTTCGCGGCGGGTGTAAGAGTATCGCCTATACATATACCGAGCCGACCGTTTTTATGGAGCTGTGCAGCGAGTCCGGGCGGTTAGGCAAGGAAAAGGGACTGGCGAACGTATTTGTCAGTAACGGGTATATGACAACCGAGGCGATTGACTTTGCCCGCGACTGGCTCGACGGGATAAATGTGGACCTCAAGGCGTTCAGCGAGGATTATTACAAGCGATTGTGCAAGGCGAGGCTGCAACCGGTGCTTGATACGATCCGCCATATCGCAAACGAGACGGACATATGGATGGAGATTACGACGCTGTTAGTGCCGGGCGAAAATGATTCCGATGAGGAGTTGAAGAAACTTGCGGACTTTATCGTTGCCAAGGCCGGGGCCGATGTGCCGTGGCATATCAGCCGGTTCCATCCGCAGTATAAGTATGCGGGCTCGAGATCGACGCCGATTGGGAGCCTGGAGAGGGCGCTCGAGATTGGCAAAGAGGCGGGGCTGCATTATATCTACTTAGGCAACGTGCCCGGCTCGAAGGCTGAGAGCACTTTCTGCTATAATTGCGGGGCGATGCTGATAGAACGGATTGGGTACACGATTGGCGCCAACAATATAGAAAATAGCCGGTGTCCTAAGTGTGGGACGGATGTTGCGGGATTTGAATTGTAGGAGATTGACCGCGGGGACAAACCCCGGGTAAAACCCAGGGCTAAATAGAGATTGCCACGCATCACTTCGTGATGCTCGCAATGACATCGAAAGAACCGGAAAAGGGTAAGACGATTAGATGAAGATAGTTGCGGATGCTAATATTCCGTTTGTCCGGGAGTGTTTTTCGTCGATTGGCGAGGTTGAGGTTGTTGGCGGGCGAGAGATAACGGCCGGCGTAGTTGCTGACGCAGACGTGGTGCTGGTTCGCAGTATTACGCCGGTGAATGCGGAGTTGTTAGGCGGGAGCAAGGTGCGGTTTGTTGCTACGGCGACTATCGGGTTCGACCACGTCGATGTCGATTATCTGAAGGGGAATAATATTGGATTTGCATCGGCGCCGGGATCGAATGCCAACAGTGCGGCGGAGTATGTTATAGCGGGGCTGTTAGAGATCGGGCAGAAGTACGGCATTGAGCTGGAGGGCAAATCGATAGGGATTATCGGTGTGGGCAACGTCGGGGGCAGGGTGGCCAAAAAGTGTGCTGCTCTGGGGATGGCGGTTCGGCTGAACGACCCGCCGCTGCAAAGGCGGAGCGGCGATGCAAAATATCTGCCGATTGAAGAGCTTTTCGACTGCGATCTCATTACGCTGCACACACCGTTGACCTTTGAAGGCGAGGACAAGACGTATCATCTGGCGGATGAGAAGTTTTTCGGGTCGCTTAGAGAAGGGTGCGTATTTGTAAATGCCTCGCGCGGCGCGGTGGTCGATAGCGGTGCTTTGAAGTCGGCGATAAGCGCGGGTACGCTGGGGGCAGTTGTGTTAGATGTGTGGGAGGGTGAGCCGAACATTGATATGGAACTCCTGGGGGTGGTTGATATCGGCACCCCACATATTGCAGGCTACTCACTGGACGGCAAGATCGCGGGTATGATTATGATTTATAGGGCCGCCTGCGAGCACTTCGGGCTTGAGGCTTCGTATAAGGTCGAAGATTTTCTACCGGAGCCGGTCGTTTGCGAGCTGAGAGTGAATCCGAACGCGGAAAGGGAGCAGGACGTGTTGAGGGGTTCGGTACGGAGGATTTACGATATCAGGCGAGATGACCTTCGGCTGCGGGGGATTTTAGACAAGAGGGCGGATAAGGCCGGTGAATTCTTCGACAATCTGCGGAAACAATACCCCGTCCGCCGTGAGTTCCAGAATACGCGGGTAGTTTTGGACAGTCCATGCGCGTCGGTAGGTCGAAAGCTGGCAGGTATTGGATTCAAAGTAGAAAGCTGAAAGGGACCAGGCAAAGTGGCATCCGGCAGTGAGAATATAGTTGAGTGGCCGGCAGGGCGGTTGGATTTTTCAGCCGGCTGTCTGGTAATGGGGGTGTTGAATGTCACGCCGGATTCGTTCAGTGACGGCGGGCAATTCTTCGGTGCGCACAAGGCTATTGCGCACGGGGTGCAGATGGCTGCCGACGGTGCTGCGATAATAGACGTTGGCGGTGAATCGACGCGGCCGGGGTCGGATGGGGTGCCGGCGGCAGAGCAGATACGGCGGGTGGTGCCGGTCGTAAAGGGACTTTGCGAAAAGGTGGGCGTGCCGGTCAGTATCGATACGAAGGATTTTGAAGTTGCGGCGGCTGCACTGGACGCGGGGGCGGCGATTATAAACGATATAACCGCTTTGAGCGATGAGCGGATGGGTGAGCTGGCGGCTGAGCGGGGCGTGCCGGTGGTATTGATGCATATACAGGGGACGCCGGCGACGATGCAGGCTGAGCCGAGGTATGACGACGTTGTTGGCGAAGTTCTGGAGTTTCTGGTGGGTCGGGCGAAGCGGGCCGAGGAGCTTGGGATTGCGAAAGTGCGGATTTTTATAGACCCGGGGATCGGGTTTGGCAAGACGGTAGAGCATAATCTCTCGCTCTTGAGAAATATCGAGAAGTTTGTGGCGAGCGGCTATCGCGTGCTTGTCGGCGCCAGCCGCAAGAGCTTTATCGGCAAGATAACCGGCAAAGAAAAACCGGCCGACAGAATATTCGGCACCGCCGCGACGGTTGCTCTGTGCGCCGCGGCGGGCGTCTCAATCGTTCGTGTTCACGATGTAGCTGAAATGGTTGATGTGGTGAAGACAGTAAATAAACTAAAAATTCAAAGCTAAAAGCGTTGACTATCCACGGTGCAGAATTTATAATGACAGGGAAATTCCGAGAATACAAATACCATGATAACAAAAGAAGAAATCCTTAAAACTCTCGCTAAAGATAAGCCACAACTGCAAAAACAGTTTAAGGTCCGTAAATTGGCTTTATTCGGATCGTACGCAAGAGGCGACCAGCGTCAAGACAGCGACGTGGATATACTCGTCGAGGTTGACCCGTCAATAGGCCTGGAATTCGTAACCCTTGCCGAAAGACTCGAAAAATCACTCAAGGCATCAGTTGACCTCGTCTCAAGCCGAGCAGTTACTCCCCAGGCATTCAAATTCATCGAGCCGGAACTGATTTATGTCTAAGAGACCCATTGACTTACTACTGAATGACATCTGTCAGGCTGTTGACAGAATCGAGCAATATATCAAGAACCTGTCGTTTGATGTCTTTTCAGATGACCAGAAATCTGTTGACGCTGTTGTCAGAAATCTTGAGATTATAGGAGAAGCCGCAAACCGCCTGCCGGATGAGTTCAAAGAAAAATATTCAGAAATAAAATGGCATAAGGTTGTAGGGCTGCGGCACCGGATTGTTCATGAATATTTCGGCATTGACCTTGAGATTATATGGCAAATCCTGCACAAAGACCTGCCGGAATTGAAGCAGAAAATTCTGGAAATACTAAGTGAAGAAAATATTTGACAAGAGTATCGGAGAATTGATCAAAAGTATAATGTGATCTTAAAAGGAAAGAACGGTATGGCTTTATATGACCTGGCTGCAAAATTGAATATGGGGGATAAGTATTTTGCACAATGTATCAGAGACGCTGTAGAGGGTAAGGACGAACAACTGGGGGTCTTGGCATCAAAGCTGGGTATGGGAGAGAAGGCTTTAGGCGATGAGATTAGGGCAGTGGAAAAGTACGGACCCCAGACGAGTATCTTGTCCGAAAAACTGGACACAGGAGATATTCATTTGGCAAACTGTATCAGAGAAGCATTGGACGAAGAGTAGTATTAGGATGGGTAGATTTTCTGCCCATGTGGACATTGCTGCATAATAGGTTCCGGAAACACAGTCCTCGTAAAGCTGATATTCTAAAAGTGCTTTTGCCGCCGCAAGAGCTTTATCGGCAAGATGACCGGCAAGGAAGGCCCAGCGCAGAGGATATTCGGCACCGCCGCGACGGTTGCTCTGTGCGCCGCGGCGGGCGTCTCAATCGTTCGTTTGCACGACGTGGCGGAGATGGTTGATGTCGTTAGGGTGACTTACGCTATCAGAGGTTGAAGGAATAAGGGGGACAAGAAGGCTGGGGTGAATAACTTGGCGTGAACAGTTGAGCGAGGCTGAATGGGGAATTTGAGATGAGGACGACGAGGCGGCATTCTTTGAAGCCAGCGGTGTTGGCTGCTCGGTGGCGGCTTTTATTATCCTGCGGCGAACGAGGGTTCGTTGCCCTTTTTCATTCACTTGATTCGGGAATGGTAGTCCTGCAGTGACCTCACGGGTGCGGTATCGCTACGGCCGGCAGCGATGCCCTGTACAGCGGCGGCGGCGGCGGCGGTTGTGGTAATATAAGGAATCTTGTGTTTGATAGCCGCCTTTCGAATGTAGGAATCATCGTGTTTGCCTATGCGTCCGGCGGGCGTGTTGACGATCAGTTGGATATCGCCGTTCTTTATTGCATCTACAATATTGGGCCTGCCCTCGTGCATTTTGAGGATAGCTTCGCTCTTGGCGCCATGTTTTTTGAAGAACTTGTGCGTTCCCTTGGTTGCCAGGATTCTGAAGCTTAGTGCGTCGAATTCTTTTGCGACTTTCAGGGCAGATTGTTTGTCGCTGTCGGCTACGGTGATCAGGACGGCTCCTTCGGACGGGAGGTCCTGTTTGGCGCCCTGCTGAGACTTAAAAAAGGCCATTGGAAAGGAGTCGGCCAGACCAAGCACTTCACCGGTCGAGCGCATCTCGGGGCCGAGAAGAGGATCGACCTCCGGGAACATATTGAATGGAAAGACCGCTTCTTTTACGCCGAAGTGCGGGATCGTGTGATGCTTGAGATCGAGCTCGGAGAGTTTCTTACCAAGCATAAGCTGGACGGCAAGGCGGGCCATAGAGATATTGCAGACTTTTGAAACGATCGGCACGGTCCGAGAGGCGCGCGGATTGGCTTCGAGAATATAAACGGTATCATTTGCTATTGCATATTGAATGTTCATCAGGCCCACCACGTTGAGCTCTATTGCGATCTTTCTGGTGTATTCGCAGATAGTCTCAATGTGTTTTTTGGGTATGCTGACGGGGGGGATGACGCAGGCAGAATCGCCTGAGTGGATGCCGGCCAGCTCGATGTGCTCCATAACGGCGGGGACAAATGCGTCGGTTCCGTCGGCGATGGCGTCGGCCTCGGCTTCTATGGCGTTCTCGAGGAACTTATCAATGAGTATGGGCCTTTCCGGCGTTACTTCCACCGCTGCGGCAACGTAGTGCCTGAGCATTTCTTCGTCGTGGACAACCTCCATAGCCCGTCCGCCGAGGACATAGGACGGTCGAAGCATCAGTGGATAGCCGATTTTCTCGGCAATAGCGAGTGCTTCGGCGGTGCTGCTTGCCATGCCTGATTCCGGCTGGGGGATGCCGAGCTTGCTCATCTTCTCGCGGAAACGGTCGCGGTCCTCGGCCAGGTCTATTGTCTCAGGCGATGTTCCGAGTATGCGGACACCGGCCTCGGCCAGCTCGTTGGCGAGATTTAGCGGCGTCTGGCCTCCGAATTGCACGATGGCGCCCTCGGGCTTCTCCTTTTCATAGATGCTTAGAATGTCTTCAACGGTGAGCGGCTCAAAATAGAGCTTGTCTGAGGTATCGTAGTCGGTTGAGACTGTTTCAGGATTGCAGTTTACCATAATCGACTCGTAGCCTTCGTCCCGCAGAGTAAAGGCAGCATGAACACAGCAATAGTCGAACTCGATTCCCTGACCGATGCGGTTGGGGCCTCCGCCCAGGACCATTATCTTGCGTTCTTTGGTGGCCTTGACTGTGTCGGGTGCGTTGTAGGTTGAGAAGTAATAGGCCGCATCTTCGACGCCACTAACGGGCACGGGCTCCCAGCCTTCAACCACGCCCAGAGACGTGCGCTGCCGACGTATTTTCGCTTCGGGAATCCCGAGCAGTTTTGAAAGGTATTTGTCGGCAAAACCGTCTTTCTTGGCTTGTGTCAATAGCTTATCGGGCAGCGTTTTGCCTTTGTGTTTGAGAATCTTCTCCTCGAGGGCAACGAGCTCCGCCATCTGTTCGATAAAATAGCGTTTGATGCGTGTCTTTTCGTAGAGTGTTTCGACGTCGGCGCCTTTGCGCAGCGCTTCGTACATAATGAATTGCCGCTCGCTCGAGGGAAATGTCAACAAGCTGAGCAGGTCATCGAGCGGGAGCTTGTTGAAATTCTTTGCGAAGCCGAGGCCGTGTCGGCCGATCTCAAGGGAGCGGATGGCTTTCTGGAAGGCCTCCTTGTAGTTCTTGCCGATGCTCATTGCCTCACCGACGGCGCGCATTTGCGTGCCAAGCTTGTCCTCGACGCCTTTGAATTTCTCAAAGGCCCAGCGCGAAAACTTGACGACTACGTAATCACCGGATGGTGTGTATTTTTCAAGTGTTCCGTCTCTCCAATATGGAATTTCGTCAAGCGTGAGTCCCCCGGCGAGCAAAGAAGAGACAAAAGCGATTGGGAAGCCGGTCGCCTTTGATGCAAGGGCGGATGAGCGCGACGTCCTCGGGTTAATTTCGATTACGACGACCCGGTCGGTATCGGGGTCGTGTGCGAACTGGACGTTTGTGCCTCCTATGACCTTGATGGCATCGACAATGTCATAGGAGTATTTTTGGAGTCGCTGCTGCAATTGCCGGTCGATAGTGAGCATAGGGGCGGTGCAGTATGAGTCCCCTGTGTGGACGCCCATCGGATCGACGTTTTCAATGAAGCAGACGGTAATCTTCCTGCCTTTTTCGTCCCGAACGACTTCGAGCTCCAGCTCCTCCCATCCGAGGACAGACTCCTCGACCAGTATTTGGTTGACGAGGCTTACTGAGAGACCTCTGGCGGCGACCGTGCGCAGCTCCTCGACGTTGAAAACAGCCCCACCGCCGGTTCCACCCATGGTGTAGGCCGGGCGAATGACAACGGGGTAGCCGAGCTCGTCGGCGATCTTTTCGGCTTGTTCCACAGTGAAGGCAGGATCGCTCTTTGGCATCTCTATGCCGAGCCGATTCATTGTCTCTTTGAAAACAACGCGGTCCTCACCTCGCTCGATGGCATCGATCTGCACACCGATTACTTTGACGCCGTACTTATCGAGGATACCGGCGCGTGCGAGTTCAGAGGCCAGGTTAAGGGCACTTTGTCCTCCAAGGTTCGGCAAAAGGGCGTCGGGGCGCTCGATTTCGATTATTTTTGTCATTGTCTCCAGGTTTAGCGGCTCGATATAGGTTACGTCCGCCATGCCGGGGTCCGTCATAATAGTGGCCGGGTTGGAATTGACCAGCAGTATCTGGTAGCCTAACTTGCGAAGGGCCTTGCAGGCCTGAGTGCCGGAATAGTCAAATTCGCAGGCCTGGCCGATTACAATGGGGCCGGAGCCAATAATCATCACCTTGTTTATGTCCTGTCGTTTCGGCATACTGACTTCTCCTGTTCTTCTATGTTTCGCTAAGTTTCTACCATCAAGCACAAGGGAATTGGGTCGTATTAAACGACAGAGAATCCGACATGTCAAATAAGAAAAACTTATAAACAGTATGGTTGGTTTTGTTTGATCAGCCCTTATGTTTGTCTGTCAACGTTTGTACTGACGGTCATTCGGGGTTTCGATGAAGAGAACGGCTTTTGAGGTGACGTGACCTGAAAAAGTGGCACTTTGGCAAATTTTGGTGACTTCTATGTGCCACTTGAAGCGTAAGAGCTGATTTCCGAATAGGAATCAGGGTCGTATTGCAGTATGATTTCGGGGACGAATCCGGCCGGTGCTTCGGTTATGCCGGAACGATTGAAATAGAGGTCGCTATTACCGCTCAACGTCATTTCCTCTTCAGAATAGTT
>JAGMDR010000454.1 GCA_023128595.1 Planctomycetota bacterium
GGGCGCGGAGGGAGAGAGGAGAGAGAGGAAATCCCCAGCCCACCAAATACCATAATACCAGATTCCCACAGCCAATGCAAGAGCCTTTTTCTGTCAATTTCAAAAAAAAACTACGCGCCCGTAGGCCACCGTTACTCCCAACAGGCCTGACTCCTGTCAAGCGGGAATTTCTCATGTTCCTCCATGACATCCAATGCTCCCAGCCCTACCGACGGCAGCGGGGCTACTCGCCGATGACGATCCTGCCGCTACCCGTAAATCTCGTCCGATCAGCGAGGATGCCGATTTCGCAGAATCTTGCCCGGAATACCCCTTTCGGAGTAACCCTCGCTTGACTGAGGGACATGCCGGGCCAATTTCGCGCAGAGAAAAAGGCCGCAAGCCCAATGCTCACGGCCCTATGAATTTCCAAATCTGTGGATACTCTTACAGCGTTCTGCGTCTGCGCAGCCAGCCGACAAGGCCTGCGCCGATGCTGCCAAGCATTAGAGCACCAGGGGCCGGTGCTGCCGGCCAGCCCGTACCAGAGTCATGCCAGCCGGTTGTGCCTACAAGCGAGCCGTACTCAAATACACAAAGAGAATAACTGAAATGTCCATCGTCATCGCCCAAAAGTCCGATTGGACTTGAGAACGTTAGCGTTTCATCCGAAAGCGTGTAGGACAGGAAATCCCGGCTCGGGGCGTAATTGTCACTAATACCGATAAGACCCATCGTGGGAATATCACGGCTTCTTAGCAAAACCAGCTCTTCAATACTCGGCATTGATGGCGGATTAACGTGTAAATAGTATTGAAAACAGTGTCGCTGCCGACCAACGGCGTCGGTCGTAAAGAAATCCGGCGATTGATTGAAAGTCGCCGAAAAGAGAACTTGGCTATTATCCAAATCTACTGTTGACTGTTCGGATTCAATGAGAAACGGAACAGCTTGTGCCGTTACGGACAGCACGCCCACCAACAAAATAATGAAACTCTTCATACGCTCCTCCTCCAGACTAAACTTGCCTTTCGGTTATAAAGGGAAGAAACTTAGAACTGACCCTAAGTACTATTTCAATCACTCCCCATGTCTAAGCATAGGGTATCATATTGGGTCTCGAAAGTCAAGCGCTTTTGACCGCAGTCACCGCCAAAGGCTTGACTTTATTGTAAAATGTCCCCCGGCAAGAAAAGAGCAAAAGGATTCTCGGACCCCAACAAACTTATTGACCCAATAAACTCAAATTTTTTGAGTCACCAGGCCGTCACCAATCACCTATCGAAATGAAAAAGGCCGCAAGCGCAATGCTCCCAGCCCTGCCGACTGTAGCCGGGCTACTCGCCGATGACGATCCTGCCGGTACCCGTAAATCTCGTCCGATCAGCGAGTATGCCGCCGACCGTCACGTCGTACCCACCCGGTCGCAGAAGGCTTTGAAGCTCCGCGTATTTGAATTTCACCATCGCAATCTGACGCTCTTCGTCGAACCAGGCCCACGGGGCCTCAACTGTCTCGTTGAGAAGGATGCTGTAGGGGTCAATGTCAACAACATGGTAACCCGCAGGAAGCCAGAGACGGCATGTCAACCACTGCGGCGCGCTTGCGAGGTCGAGGTAGTCCGGGTCCATCTCGACAACGGCTTTAATCAGCAATACCTCGGGCACGGCAACAATTTTCCACGAATATAAGTCGGCTCCAATATCTTCGTCCGCGACCGACAGCACAAATCCGCCGGCCGTCTCCACGGGATAGATGGGCCTCCTTCCGCCGGTCTGGATGACTTCAAATCTGCCGGGCAAGACCACAGGCACACGCTGTGATTGGCCGTCTGTCCACGACAAAAGCACCTGTTCTCCGTCGAGATAGAACAAGTCCGTGGGCGCACCCCAGGCCAAGTGTCTGATCACGAAGGAACCGTTGGAAAATATGAATTCCTCCGAGCCATCGACTACCACTGAGAACTCGATTTGCGAACCAGCGGGCACATCATCGGCAAAGCCGGCAAGGCCGGTGAAGTCGAAATGCACGAACGGATGTCTTCCGCTTGCATCAACTCGCATCCAATCAGTCGAGGGTTCCAAGGGTTCCGAACGGAGCTCGAAGGCGTAGTTGTCGGTACCGTTGGGATTGTCGATGCACGCCAGCAAGAAACCTCCGGGAATCTGGACCGCATAGCCGCCGTCTCGACCGCGCAGCTTCCTGATCCAATATTCTCCGGCTATCGGACAGGGCACTGGTTGAGAGATATTTCCCTCCCAGCTCAAATCTATCGGACTGCCGTCAACAGTGAGGTTCGTAGGCTTGCCCCACGACAGGTGATTGACCGCCAACCGGCCCCCACTAATCACTATCTCTGACCTTCCATCGGCGATTAACGAAATAGCGTGTTCAGCGGATGCGCCCAGGCACGTGCAGGCGCAGAACAGAACAATAACTGAGCATAATAGACGTCGGTTGTTCATCTTCTTGTCCTCGCGAAAGACCGAGATAAATCGCTCCCCTAACATACATCCATTTATACAGCGTCTCGTCTCGAATGTCAAGTACGGCAACTACGGATTTTTGAAAAAGGTAACCGTTCACAGGGTAATATCTTCAATTTTGGCCGTTTTTCGTCATTGCGAGGAG
>JAGMDR010000455.1 GCA_023128595.1 Planctomycetota bacterium
CCGGCTCGTCCGGGTTAGGATTTAGGATTTAATATAATTGCCATAACCGTGTATATAACAAGCTGTTATCAATGTCCGCCAGGGTTTAAGCAGCGTTGTACTATTAAGAAAATCCGCTTTTTGATTTTCTTAAATAACCGTTCAACTATTTGTTAAACAACAACTTACTGTCTAACAAGAAAAAAACGGAAAACGATTCTTTCTCGTCATTGAATAGCGCTCCGCCAGCCGGTTTGTTCAATTCTTTTGAACTCAGCCTCAATATCTGTTCCCTCATAGAAGGACAGCCATCCCCGTAGCCGATGAATCTGGCCTGGCTCCAAATCGGGGAATTTTGGGTCCGAATGAAAGCATGGGCACCTCTCATTGCCCCACGGCCGGTGACAATTCTCCCACGCGGTAATAATCCATCGTTTGCCATCGATGCTTCGGCAGGCAGCGTATGGATCCCTGAACACCTTATTTTCGTTAGTCTGCTGCTCGAATCCCGCTGCCATCTTCGGCATCACGCATATCTGTATTCGTAGATCGCTGAGCTTCTGCTTGGTCCCATTCTTGAGCCACATTTCCATTCGCACCGCTTCACGAGTCGGCTTGACCTTCGCCCCGAACAGGATTTTATTCGGCAGCTCTCGCTCAATATCCAGTATTCCGTCGGCGTGCCGATTCCACTCCAGCTTGGGTAGCTCAATAGCCTGCTTGGTCCATATAGTATCAATATGTGTATGGGCCAGATATGTCAGTCCTAAGTTCGACCATATAGCTTCCGGCAAATCGACTACAACGTAGCTTTTTGGATCCCATGGTGTAAAGACACTAAACTTCGTCTCCCGCTGCGGTTCAATCGCCCCCTCCAAAAACCCAATCCGCGGATGCCGTCCACCCGGATATGCCAGCACCAGCAACGGCGCATCCTTCTCTCGTTGTGGGTGATTCTCCGCCCGGATGTTGAATTTGTCTTTCGCGGCGATGATCTCCTTCTTCGTCAACCCCGTCGCGGCAGCTACTTCGTTATCCGTGAACCGGTGATACAGGATCATATTCTCGAGCCAATACTCTAAATCCGTCTCAGCCCTTGGCCTTCGATAATTTACTCCCATCCGTTTCAATTCACCTGTCTGCCCGGCCGCAGGCAGCTTGCCCTCAAAATCCTTTCCGTAAATCTGCATTGCCTTGCCCAGACCGGTCAGATTAATGCCGGAAGACCGCCTCCAAGAATGCGTTCGAATTCTACGTTGCAGGACAGCTATCAGAACACAGGAAAGTGCCAAGACAACCAAAACACCTACGAGTACTCTGACTACTGAACCCGATTGTTTCTTCTCTTGTTCGTTCCTCTCGCTCATTTCATCCTTTCTAATTTCTATTTTCCTCTGCGCTCTCTCCGAACTCAGCGATCAAGCATTTTCCGCAAAACGGTCATCAGCGTCCTCGGCTCAAAATAATTCGCTGCAAGACGCAAATACGCTGTTTTCGGCTCTGTAATTCTAACATTAGCTGACACATCTGCAAACAAAGACTGAGCTTCTGCGCCAGGTTCTTTTGCAAACGAGAACACCAGGTTCTGACCGGAGGCAACGATACTCTTTATATCCCATTTACTTGCCGCAATACGCAGTTCGGCTAATTCCAGCAACAGCTTGACCTCGTCCGGCACCGGGCCATAGACATCGGCCAATTCGCTCTCTATCTGCTTCAAATCTTCGCCGGTCCGGGCCACGGCAATCTTGCGATAGACATCCATCCGGTGCCTGTCGATAGGTATGTAATTTCTCGGTATGTATGTGGCAAATCCCAAATCGATAGTCGCAGTCGCCAGGGCGAAGCCCTGGACTGGATCAAAGCCGACTTCGTCGGCCTCGACCGGCTCGTCCTTTCCGCCTGCGGCGGACTTGACCGCATTTGCCAGCAGCTCGCAGTACATCTGGTAGCCAACCATTTGAATATGTCCCGATTGCTCAGGCCCTAAAATATTGCCCGCCCCGCGGATCTCCAAATCCCGCAAAGCAATTCTAAAGCCGGCCCCCAAGTGCGAATACTCTTCAATAGCTTTTAGCCGTTTCGCCGCCGTCGGCGTAATCGGCCTTGAGACCGGCAGCAACATATAAGCATACGCCCGATGCTTATACCTTCCCACCCTGCCACGGAGCTGATGCATCTCCGCTAACCCGAATCTATCAGCATCGTTAATGAAGATTGTATTCGCGTTTGGAATATCCAGCCCGGACTCGATGATGGTCGTACACACAAGCACGTCCGTTTCGCCTAATACAAAGTCTATCATCGCCGTCTCCAACTCACTCTTGGGCATCTGCCCGTGTGCGATAGTGACTTTCGCATCGCTGACCAGCTTCTGAATCTCCCAGGCCTTTTTCTCAATCGTCTTGACCCTGTTGTGCAGAAAGAATACCTGTCCCTGACGATTCAACTCACGGCGAATTGCCTTTCTTATTAGCTCTCTGTTATAGGGTGTCACGGTGGTTACTATACTTCGCCTGTCCAACGGTGGCGTCGCCAATGAGCTTATGTCACGCAGACCAAGAAGTGACATGTGGAGCGTCCGCGGAATCGGCGTGGCCGTCATCGTAAGAATGTCAACGTTGACACGCAGCCTTTTAAGTCTCTCTTTGTGCTCAACACCGAACCGCTGCTCCTCGTCGATTATCAAAAGCCCCAAGTCCTTGAATCCAATGTCTCCACTCAGAAGCCGGTGCGTCCCGATTAGTACATCGACTTTACCCGCCTTTGTTCTGGCGATTATGTCCCTCGCCTGCTTCGGCGTCTTGAACCGGTTCAGGACCTCGATACATATCGGAAAATCTGCAAACCGCTCGGTGAGAGTCCTGCCGTGCTGCACACACAGCACCGTTGTCGGCACAAGCACCGCAACCTGCTTTCCGTTCTCGACCGCCTTAAACGCCGCACGCATCGCAA
>JAGMDR010000456.1 GCA_023128595.1 Planctomycetota bacterium
ACAGATACCGCCGGTATAGTCCAGCGCGCAGTCGCCGCATGCCTGGCAGCGCTCATCCGACGGCCAGAGTCCCTGCAAACCGCCCACCGATACTGTGTTAGCCGCAGGGTGCACTACCTTATCCACAATCTTCGAGACCGCCTGGACGCCGATACCGCAACTTAAGACCAGAATAGAATCCGATTGCTGGAGCTTGTCCATCTCTCTGGCGAGCCGCGACGTCACCAAAATCTTATTGCACAAGAAATCGACTAAGCACGTGCCAGTGATATTCTTGCCTGCCTTTTTTAGCTCAGCCTGTATTTGCAATACGGCCTTTTCGCCGCCGGTCTCGCAGACTTCGGCACAGCCGTTGCAGGCGAGCAAAAAAATGTTCTTCTCCTTGCCCAGCGACTCCAGTATCTCATCTGCGGGTTTATTCTCCGTGTACAGCATTTTCAATTTCCCTTAATACTTGCTCGACGACTCTCGGGACACTCTGCTTTACCGGCTCGGTCAGTTCTAAACCGAGACTCACCTCTGCAGGTTCGACCCCAATAATGGTAATTTCTTCAGGCATGCAGTTGGTCATTTCGGCGGCTCTGAGAGCATCAAGCAAACCGACTTGATGTAAGCTTATTTTCGACTGCCCGGGTGGGGTAGCAGCGTCAAAACCGAAGGTTTTGGCGATGGCTGTCCTCAAACCACCCCCAAGCTGCGATTGAGGATGCCACGCGTTTAATCGAGTTTTGTAGACTGTGCCGGCTTTTTTGCCGGCTTTTATAGCATCGATGACAAGAAGTCTGTACGGCGGTTCCTGCGACAGGAGGACATCTAATCCGGCAGTTCCGCCGTCAATAACTTCTACATTGTCAGGTAGGTCTTCTTTCTGCAAACATTTGGCCACGTGGACGCCGATGCCTTCATCCTTCAGCAGGATATTACCAAGTCCGAGGATCAAGACGCGCACGGTGTCAGTGCCGTTTTGTTCTAGACTCGTCAGCAAAGTCGTCCCGGGCTTTGTTTGGGTATCAGACAACTCTAAAGACTCCCAATTCGTTATGTTTGGCGTCAAGCAGATGAACTGAACAGGCTAAGCAAGGGTCAAACGCCCGCACGATCCGGACAAGCTCAAATGGATTGTCCTTATCCTTGACTTTAGTACCAATTATTGCCTGTTCTATTGCCCCGGGTTGGCCCTTATCATCCTTCGGCGATGCATTCCACGCAGTAGGAGTAATAACCTGATACCGGTCAATTTTACTGTCCTTGACGGTTATCCAGTGTCCCAGCGCACCGCGCGGAGCCTCGGTGAGACCCACACCTTCGCCTGTTTCAGGAACTTCACCGTCAGCGATAGCCGGCTCACCGGGCTTCAGCGCCATAAGCCAATCAACCATCGCATCTGCAACGAGCTTAGCTTCCAAAGCCCTGGCTGCGTGCCGACCGAGCACTGAAAACAGAGCACCGGCCTCGGCACCAACCTCGGTAAGCACCGAATCAACTAATTCCTTCACCTTGGCATCACCCTGGACATAGTTGCTTACCATCCGTGCCAGAGGCCCAAGCTCGCAGACCACGCCTTTGTACCGCGGAGACTTAATAAATGAATAGGCTTGTTTCTTTTTGACGTCTGGTTCTGTTTGGCCCTGGGCTGGGTTCCTGCCTGAACCGGAGTCAGCATACCAGGAATGCTTCAAATCCTCAGTTATGTTCTCCTTCGCAAATGGCTCGGCTTTGAGGTTGGCTGAGACAACTCCGCTCTTGAACAGCTTGCCGTCCGGCAGATGAAAGCCACCGTAAGCAACGAGCCTTTGGCAACCCTTGCCAATGGCGAAGTAATCCTCGTAGGCCTTTGCCACAGCCACCACGTCCGGGATATAGACATTGTCAACAAAGTCTCGTATCTCATTCAACCGCCAGAGGAAATTGGCTATCTTATCCTCTGTCGGTTTCTCTGTGACGCCGCCGGGGACGATGCCAACATTGTGCGGCATCTTGCCGCCGAAGACTGCAAGCATCTCCTGGCACTTGCGCCTGATGTCCAGTGCCCGAACATAATGATTCACTAATTCGGCATTTGCCTCGCCGCTCACACGATAATCGCCCTCGTAGCGCGGCACAAAAGGAGCGGTATCACCGACAACACCTACGGCATCTACGTAGTCCAACGCTGCAAGATGATAGAAATGTAGGATATGTGACTGTAGAAAGTTTGCGCCAAGAACGAGGGCACGGATGAGCTTGCCGTTATCGGGGACCTTGTCTGAAAGACCAAATGCGTCGTCAAGGCACAGTGCCGATGCTGTTGCATGAGAGGTCGGACAGACGCCACATATCCGCTGCGTGATGCGGTTGGCGTCACGAGGGTCCCTGCCCTGCAGGATTATCTCAAAGCCGCGAAAGAGCGTTCCAGCACTTTTCGCATCCTTCACCACGCCATCATCTATCACAGCCTCGATGGCCATGTGACCCTCAATCCTTGTTATTGGGTCAATCTTTATTTTTGTGACCATGTTAGCTCCTCGAAAGTAATCTTCTCATACATTGGGGAGGTGCCGTCCGGGAATTCCGGCTCAACACATCCCAGACAGGGCGAACCGGCTTTGATGCACCAACTGACGCCATTGTTCCACTGCCGTATTGGACAATCCGCGTAGGTGTAGTGCCCTTTGCAGCCGACCTTGTACAGGCATCCAGGGTCACCGGGCTTTTCTGCGAATTTGCCCTTATCGAAGTCAGCTCGTCTCGGGCAGTTCTCGTGAATCAGTGAGCCGTAGAAGAGCTTAGGCCGAGCCAAATTGTCTAACTCAAGGGCGTCGGTTCCTGAAATCAGTATCGCCGCGATTGTACCTGTGAACCACTCAGGATGCAAAGGACAGCCAGGCAGATTCACCACCGGCGTATCAATGCCACTATCCGCGAAGACATCTCTTACGCCTTTGCAGCCGGTCGGATTAGGCTTTGCTGCAGGAATTCCGCCGAAAGCAGCACATGTCCCAAGAGCAATCGTCAGCAAGGCGCTTTTGCCGAGTTCCTCAACACTCTGCTGAATGGTCAAATGCTGACCGCCTCTTTCCCCGATACTGCCGTAGGCGCCGCCCTCGGCGGTGGGAATCGCACCTTCGACGACCAATATGTAGCCGCCTTTGCGATTCTTTTCGGTATCTTTAAGAACCTCAATGACAGGCTCTCCCTGACCAGCCATTATTGTCGCGTGGAAAATCAAATTGAGCTGGTGGCCGGGTACTACCTCGTCCAGCAAGAGATTCTGGATCCTGGGACTGACTGCATTCAAGACCGATACAGAACAGCCTGTACAGCCTGCTCCCTGCACCCAAATGACCGGATATTTTTTCGTGTCCACTTGTGTTCCTTTCGATGTATATGTGTTCCCAGATGCAGTTTGTTGCGTTTGGGACATACCCCGTCGCCGTAGCGGCGACGGCTAAACTGATATCACTCGCCTGGCGCTAGGCCGGCGGCTCTCTTGGCGGACTCGACCGTGTTATAAAGCAGCATTGTTATCGTCATCGGGCCTACTCCGCCTGGTACGGGCGTGATAAATGAGGCCTTTTCTTTTACCGCTTCAAAATCAACATCGCCGACAAGGCGGTAGCCTCTCTTTTTCGTTGCGTCTTCAACTCGATTAACGCCCACATCAATTACTACTACACCTTCTTTTACCATATCTGCGGTGATTGTGTTCGGTCGACCCGCGGCGGCGATCAAGATATCCGCCCTCTTTGTGTGAGCAGCAAGGTCCTTGGTGCGGGTATGGCAAACGGTAACCGTAGCATTTCCTGTAGGATTTTTCTGAATAAGCATATTGGCGAGCGGCTTGCCCACAATATTGCTTCTGCCGACTATGACCACCTCCGCTCCCTCGATCTTGACGCCGCTGCGAATAAGTAACTGAATAACCCCGTGCGGCGTACAGGACAGAAACGCCTTCTCGTCAACAACCATTTTGCCCACGTTCATAGGGTGGAATCCATCAACATCCTTGGCAGGGTCAATTGCCAGCAGCACTTCGGCCTCGTTAAGGTGCTTGGGCAAAGGTAATTGCACCAAAATGCCGTTGATTTTGGGGTCTTTGTTCATCTTCTCGACCAGTGCCATCAAATCCTTCTGCGAAGCCTCGGCAGGCAGGCGGTTGTCATCGGAATGAATCCCTATCTCTTCGCAAGTGCGCTCTTTGGCTGTAACATAGGATTTTGAAGCAGGGTCCTCGCCGACCAGGACAACCCCAAGCCCAGGCACGATGCCCTTTTCTTTCAACCGGGCGACTTCGTCCTTTAATTCGGCCCGCATATCGGCGGCCACCTGCTTACCATCTATAATTTGTGCTGCCATCGATCACTCCCTGATAATTCAAACAAGGCTTCTCCCTCAGTTTTGTCGAGAGCGTGAAACCCACATCGTTTCGAATCGAACGGTAGAGTTTTTACCAGCATTCCGTGCGGAAGTCAAAGGATTTAACCTGAGCGCAACACAACCACGTCGCGGCGCTTGTGGAATTCTTCGCCTCGCTCAGAATGACAAATTGACTTAGGTTATTGTCGATGCAATACTTATGGTCATCCTTATGCTCGAAACGGTCGGTTTGAAATTCTTAGAATAGGCCCTGAACCTTTCCGGTGTTTACATCCACATCGATGCGGCGGAAGGCCGGGTTCGAGGCTGTGCCGGGCATCAGCTTAATGGCCCCTGCGACAGGCACGATAAAGCCAGCACCTTTATACACAAGAACATCGCGGATTGGAAGCTCCCAACCCGTGGGCCTGCCCTTAATATCCGGGTCGTGCGACAGACTCAGGTGCGTCTTAACCATGCAGGTGCCGAGCGTTTTTGAGTCGGGGTCGGCTTCCATGGCCTTTGCCTTTTCCAAAGCTCCGTCGATGTAGGTTACACCGTCAGCTCCATACACTTCCTTGGCGATCAACTCAATTCGCTTTCTCAGCGGGGTATCTAGATCATAGAGGAACTTGAAGTCGTCCTTTTCGTCACAGGCCTGGATCACGGCTTCTGCCAGCTCGATTGAGCCATCACCGCCCTTGAGCCAGTGCTCGGAGACCGCCGCTAAAGCCCCGTTTTGCTCGGCGACTTTGCGTACAAGCTGAATCTCTGCCTTGGTGTCGGTATGGAAGCTATTCACGCAAACGACCGGACGGACGCCACTCTTCTTGACGGTCTCGATGTGGGCGACAAGGTTCTCGCAGCCCTTCTCTACAAGCTCGAGATTCTCCGTGATGTATTCTTCACTCAGCGGTATGCCGGGCTTGACGGTTGGACCGCCGCCGTGCATCTTCAGTGCACGAATAGTGGCGACAATCACCACCGCGTCGGGCACCAGGCCGGACATACGGCACTTCAGATTCCAGAACTTCTCAAAGCCGATATCAGCTCCAAAGCCGCTCTCGGTTACATGGTAATCACCCAGCTTCGTGCCGATCATATCGGCAATAATCGAACTTTGGCCGATAGCGATATTCGCAAAGGGGCCCGCGTGCACAAAAACAGGCTGACCCTCGATAGTCTGCAGCAAATTCGGATTCACAGCATCGGCCATCCAAGCCGTCATGGCACCGTCAACCTCAAGGTCGGCCGCGGTGACTTCGTTGCCTTTCTTATCATACGCAACAACGATTCTGGCTATGCGCTCCCGCATGTCCTTTAAGTCTTTGGCAACCGCAAGTATCGCCATAACCTCACTCGAGACAGTGATTTGAAAGCCCGAGTCCATCTCGTAGCCATCCATTTTGCCGCCCTGGCCGATCCTGATATGTCGGAGGGCTTGAGCGCAAAAATCCATTGCCCAGAGCATCTGGACGCGCTGCGGGTCGATGTCTATTCGCTTAAGGCTACTCTTGGCAAGGCGGGCGTCATCGTAATTTCTTTCATGCTGCATACGCGAAGTCAGCGCGACCATTGCGAGGTTGTGGGCGTTTGTGATGCAGTCAATATCGCCCGTAAGCCGGATCGAAAATGGCGTCAGGGGAATACACTGCGCCAATCCCCCGCCGGCGGCAGAGCCTTTGATATTGAAAGTCGGTCCGCCGCTCGGCTGCCGTATCGCACCGACGACACGCTTCTTTAGCTTACCCAGACCTTCAATCAGCCCGATGGCGGTGGTCGTCTTTCCCTCGCCCAGCGGCGTCGGCGTAATGGCGGTAACATTGACATACTTTGCCTGCGGAGCATCCTTCAGACGGGCATAGGCTTTTTGATGATCAACTTTGGCCAATCGGCGGCCCATGGGAATCAATTCATCCTCTTTCAAGCCCATGTCAGCGGCCAGCTGGCTGACGGGAACCATGTCCTCTTCGGCAGCTTCTGCAATCTGCCAGTCTTTCATTTTGGTTGGATCAAGCTTCATAGGTCTTTCCTCATTATGCTACTAACTTTATACTGCGTATTGTTACTGCACAACGCTTCGCACTTTGCCCCAGAGCGGAGCGGTTTTGGCAAAGACCAGTATTATCCCCGAAAACCGGCTCACCAGGTATAACCGTAGAGCTTTTTTCTTGCACTATTTTGCTGTCAGGACGATTTCGGCCTCAATTCGGTAACTCCAAAAGGCGATCGGCTGCTTTCGGCACCATAAAACGTGCTCTTGGCAAACGGCAGCCTATCTCTCTCAGGAACCAGTGTTTTTCAGCGGGATTCTATCCTGATATGGTCTCGTCCACAAACGAATTTTTCTGCTCCTGTTGCTTTCAGGCCGATAGCAGATTATAATTCGCCAACTCTGAAAAAGCTGCTGTGCTTTTGGGATACTCATTTTGCACTCTTGCCGGCCAAACGGGGTTTCTCAGCGAGGCACTTTTTTGACCGGCGGATTTGTAGTCGCGTGAGGTTAAGGATATGCAGAACTTCAAGATGAACACATACGAAAAACTGCTCGAACACACTGGCGGTGCTACGAGGGAGAACTTATTCGGCGTGTTGGGCAAGGTTCAAGACACATTCGGATATGTGCCGAGAGAGGTAGTCCGCGACCTTGCGACAAGAACCGGCGTTTCCGAGGCGCGAATCTATGGTGCGCTGACATCCTACAGGGACTTCAAGATCGGGTCCGAAGGAGGCCGTTAAGGTGAAAGAGAGCAAGGTCTTAACACAACGGGTAGGCAAGTACGAACCGCTCGACTTAGAGGCATACAAGGCACTGGGAGGCTTGCAGGGCCTTAGACGAACATTAGCTATGAAGCCCGAGTCGGTCATTGAGGAAATCAAGAAGTCCGGGCTTACTGGCCGAGGAGGTGCAGGCTTTCCAGCAGGACTGAAGTGGGCTTTGACCGCCCAAGAAAAACAGGAGCCAAAATACTTCTTATGTAACGCCGACGAAGGTGAGTTGGGGACATTTAAGGATAAGGTGCTGCTGGATGGTGATCCCTGGGCCGTGCTCGAAGGAATCTTGATTGCAGCCTACGCTATTGGAGCCGAACAAGCCTATATCTACATAAAGGGCGAGTACGAAGAGACGGCGAAGCTGTGGGAGCAGATTGCCGGCGAGGCGGAAAAAGCGGGGCTTCTGGGCAAAGGGATTTTAGGCTCGAACTTCTCAGTCAATCTGCAGGTCGCCAGAGGCAGAGGGCTATACATAGCGGGCGAAGAGTTTGCGCTTATATCTTCGCTTGAGACACGCCGGGCTATGAGCCGGCTGAAACCGCCCTATCCCAGCGAAGAGGGACTTTTTGGAAAACCGACGGTCGTGAACAACGTCGAAACGATAGCAAACGTGCCGGTGATTTTGGCAAAGGGTGCCGAAGAATACCGTAAGTTGGGGGTCGAGGACGATCCCGGGACAAGGCTTTTCTCTCTATCCGGGGACGTGAAGAAATCGGGCGTATATGAGATTGCGATGGGTTCGGGGACCCTAAAGGAACTGATTGACGAATTTGGCAGGGGCACAACGCACGGACGGGCTATAAAAGCGGTGCAGCCTGGCGGAGGGACAAGTGCATTTCTCGCCAGAGGTTCTCTGGGGTGCAAACTTACGTCCAAAGCTATCAGCGAGGCGGGCAGCGGGATTGGTACAGCGGGAGTTATCGTGTATGAGGAAGACAGAAGTGCAGTTGATATTGTCAAAGGCCTGCTGCAGTACTATGGAGCCGAATCGTGTGGCCGGTGTGCTCCTTGCCGTATCGGGTCGGTTAAAATGAGAGAAATCGTTGATAATCTGGCTCGAGGAAACGGGGCAGAGGCGGATCTGATGCGACTACGCGAAATCGGCAATGCCTGCGTGGCGGGGTCAACGTGCGGAATGGGGCAGGCGTTTCCACTTCCGGTGCTGTCAGCATTGGAGCTTTTCCCGGAGGATTTTGAGGAGGCACTCTGCAAGGTGCCGGCATAGGAGTCTACTTGGAAGGCGATACAGGGATGAAAGAAGTCAGTTTGGAAATTGACGGCAAGAAAGTCACGGTCCAAGAAGACACAACAATTCTTGAAGCGTCTAAGGGCGTGGGCATCGACATTCCCCATTTGTGCTACGACCCTCGCGTGCCACCCATCGGTACTTGTCGACTCTGTTTGGTGCAGATTGAGGGACAGGCAGGCCTAAGCATATCCTGTAATACGCCGGTAGCGGAAGGCATGAGGGTCTGCACCGAGAACGAGGAAATTGCCGCGATAAGAAAAACGATTCTTGAACTGATTCTGTCACAGCACCGCGTGGCGTGTACAAGCTGTGACCAAGAGGGAGCATGCAAGCTTCAGGATTACGCTTACCGGTACCAAGCCGATGAAGCTCGTTTCGGTTTGCCAGAGCGAAGACCTACAGAGCGGAACTACACAACCAAGAGCGAGGCGATACTCTACGACCCTGATAAGTGCATTCTGTGCGGGCTGTGCGTGAAGTACTGTGAAGAGGTCCCGATGGCAGAGGCGCTCACCTTCGCCGGAATGCTGGATGAGATGCGGGTATCCACAGCTTTTGGGACAGACCTTCCGGAGAGTCCCTGCGTGCTTTGTGGTGGCTGTATAGCGGTGTGTCCATCCGGGGCGATGGTTGACCGGGCAGCAATTGGAAAGGGCCGTGAAAAGGATCTGATCAAAACCCGAACAGTCTGTGCTTATTGCGGCGTAGGTTGTCAGCTCGATCTAAATGTCAATCCCAGGACCAACAAAATTGTCAGGGTAACCAGCGAGCCAGAGTACATACCGAACAGGGGCAACCTTTGCGTAAAAGGCAAATTTGGCATGGATTTTGTCGGACACCCGGACAGGCTTACTACGCCCCTTATAAAGCGGAATGGCAAATTTGAGCAAGCCTCGTGGGAAGAGGCGATCAAGCTCATTGCCGATCGGCTCGGACAAATAAAATCCAAAACCGGCCCCGACAGTATCGCGGGACTGTCTTCAGCAAAATGCACAAATGAAGACAACTATGTCTTCCAAAAATTTGTGCGGGCGGCAGTCGGAACAAACAACGTTGACCACTGTGCGCGTTTGTGTCACGCCTCAACCGTTGCGGGCCTTGCTCGGGCCTTTGGCAGCGGAGCGATGACAAATTCTATTGATGAAATAAGAAACGCAGAGTGCATATTTGTGATAGGCTCGAACACATCTGAAGCCCATCCGGTAATTGCCCTTCACATAAAAGAAGCGGCGGCCAGAAACGGCGCCAAACTCATCGTAGCCGACCCAAGGGACATCGAGCTTGTTCGTTTCGCTAAGCTGCACCTGCAACAACAGCCGGGTACCGATGTGGCGCTTGTAAACGCTATGATGAGTGTGATCATAAACGAGAACCTGCTCGACAAGGACTTCGTCAAAGCGCGTACTGAGAACTTCGAGGCAATGGCCGAAGCCGTAAAAGAGATGACGCCCGAAAAAGCCGAAAAGATCACCACTGTCCCTGCTGAGAAGATTCGTGAGGCGGCGCGGATTTATGCAAAGGCAAAGACGGCCAGTATTATTTTCAGTATGGGTATTACACAGCACACGACGGGCACCGACAATGTGCTCTCGCTGGCGAACCTTGCTATGCTCACCGGCAATGTCGGTAAAGAATCCGCTGGCGTAAATCCCCTGCGAGGCCAAAACAATGTACAGGGCGCTTGCGACCTCGGTGCTTTGCCGAACGTGTATCCGGGATACCAGTCGGTCGAGGACCCACAAATACAGGCAAAATTTAAAAAAGCCTGGAAAACGAATCTCTCCGGCAAGAGCGGCCTCACCGTTGTTGAGATGATACACGCGATAGAGGCCGGTTCCGTCAAGGCCCTTTACATGATGGGTGAGAACCCTGCGCTTTCGGACCCGAACCTTAACAGGACTCGCAAGGCGCTCGAAAAGGTTGACTTCCTCGTGTCACAGGAGGTATTCCTATCGGAGTCGGCTCAATTTGCAGATGTGGTTCTGCCGTCTTTGTGCTTCGCAGAAAAGGATGGGACATTTACGAATACTGAGAGACGCATCCAGCGCGTGCGAAAGGCGCTGTCGCCGCCGGGTGAGGCCCGCGATGATTGGCAAATCCTTTGCGATGTTTCAACCGCGATGGGTTACGCGATGCGCTACGAAAACGCCAGCGAAATTATGGATGAGATTGCATCGGTGACGCCGATCTATGGCGGAATATCGTTCGACAGGATCGAGCCGGTCGGCTTACAATGGCCTTGCTTGGACAAAGACCATCCCGGCACAAAGTATTTGCACAAGGGCGAATTCAAGAGAGGCAAGGGCAAATTTCACGCTGTGCGTTTCCGCGAGCCTGCAGAGACCCCGGATAAAAAGTTCCCATTTATTTTATCGACCGGCAGACAGTTGTATCAGTTCCACACGGGGACGCTTACACGAAAATCACGGGCTATCGATCAGAAATCTCCTACCGGTTATGTCGAATTGCACCACGAGGATGCGGAGAAGTACAGCATCGGAGAAGGCGACTTCGTGGAGGTTTCCACGCGCAGAGGCAAGGTTATCACCAAGGCGAGTGTGGGCAGCCGAGTGGCGAAAGGCTGGCTGTTTATGCCGTTTCATTTCGCCGAAGGCCCAGCTAATATGCTCACGAATGATGCTCTGGACCCGATTGCCAAGATACCGGAGTTCAAGGTCTGCGCAGCAGCTATCAAGAAAGCCGAACCCGACCTTGAGAGATAGGTTCTGTCGTGTCCTTTCGGCAGGCCCGAAAAAAATCTGAATTTATCAAGGG
>JAGMDR010000457.1 GCA_023128595.1 Planctomycetota bacterium
CATGGTTCAAATAAGCCAGATTCCGGGTAACATTGATTTGTGGCTCTTTAGCGCGTGGCAGCCTCATCCCGATGTCTTTTATCGGGATGAGGCTGCCACCCAGAATTGAACCATGCCGAAAAAGTCGACCAAAATTGACCCTCAAAGCATCTTTCCTTCTTTCACCCATCGGGCTCTCCCTTATCGGATGGTCAAAACTGGCTTGAATGCCGTCCACAGGCGCTGTACTATCAAAATCGTGTTCTTCTGTCACCTACTACTTGGGAAATCCGGGTTTATGCAGAACCTTACACACATTCACGGCAGCGAAATTTCTCCAAAAAGGGTCTGGCAGCCACCATTTTTTATTTTTGAAAAGGCCATATATGAGCAAAAGGGCGGCACTGGCGCGCACAAAAATGCTGTTGAATAATCATTTTTTGGGTTTTTTGATGTTGCAAGAAACGCCGATTTAGAGTATACTGACGGCACACGAGGCTAAGACCGAGGATAGTGTAAGAACACGGAATTAGCGGCACATCAACCTTGGTTTTAGCAGAGAAGCAGTGAAATGTCAGCAAACGGTGGGTATGTTGTTATGGATAAGCCAAGAGGATTTACCCTGATCGAGCTTCTGGTAGTGATCGCTATCATTGCGTTATTGATGGGGATATTGATGCCGGCACTGGCCCGTGTAAAGAAACAGGCAAAGTCGGCCGCCTGCAAAATGAACCTGCACCAATGGGCCTACATCTGGTCGATGTACTGCGATGATAACGATGGCTATTTCCCTGTAGCCAGCAGCCTCGGCTGGAAGCGTGGGACGTGGGTGATAGCATTGCGGTCACAGTACAGGACAAAGGAAGGGATTCTGATTTGTCCGAGGGCGACGAAACGCCACCCAAATGGCGCGGACTGGGGCGGTCCGTCATACACCTACATTATGGGGGCAGGTGGGAAATACGACTGGCGAGAAGAAGCCAGCTATGGGGCAAATTGCTGGATTTACAAGCCCATGCCAGGAGAAACGCAGATTCAACAGCGTGAAACCAAGGACAACTGGAAGACCAAAGATGTTCGAGGAGCAGACAAGGTACCCCTCTTTGCCGATACCATGTGGCGCGGAGGCGGACCCTTCTATGAGGGCGGCAGCCCCGGCTCCGTTCGCATCAGTCCTCCCGAATACGATGGGCAGTGGGTCAACTTCAAGTCGGAGATGAAGCATTTCTGTATCAACCGGCACGACGGGTTTGTAAATCACCTGTTCCTGGATTGGTCTGCCAGACAGGTTGGCCTTAAGGAGCTGTGGACGCTCAAGTGGCACCGAACCTTCCCAATAAACGGTCCCTGGACAAGGGCAGGCGGGTGCATACCGAGTGATTGGCCCGAATGGATGAGAGGTTTCAAAGACTACTGACAATAAGTCGAGCCGTTTTCTTGCGGCTGCCGGATTCGCCTTCTTTTCTCAGCAACAGTTCAGTATTATTACAGTCCCGAGCCACTTTGTATCTTCATGCCTGCTTATTCTTTCCCTCTATAGCACAAAACCTTGCCGCCCTTAGTTGCAAGATACAGCCGACCGTTCGCTGCGGCCATCCCGTCCCAAACGGGCAGACTTTCAAGCTCGTATTGGGCCAGCCTTTGGCCTTCCGAAGCCGACACGACCCACAGTAGAGCACCTTTTTGCCCTTCAAGCGCAGCGGTCTGTTCGTGTAGCTTTGTTTGAATTTCTGCATCGTCGGGGCGGTAGAATGCTTGCTCCTCATCCACGACATCCGGCGGGCCGGCCATGAAGAGCGTCTTGTCGGCTAACACCATGGCCCGCACTTGAAGCGGTGGGTCGCCGCGCGACCACTTGAAGTTGACCGCGGAACGATCTTCGACAGGGAAGCCTTTCCGATGCTTCCAGTCAGCGGCTGAGGCGTTGTTCTTGTCAGATTTGGCGTTCATCCGTTTAGCCGCTGCTACTACGCGGCGAATCGGCTCGGCCTTGATCTGCTTGTCGGCAGCGTACAACTGGTATTCCAAGACGGATGATTGACACAGGTACTCAGGCTTGCGTCCGTAACCGTAGATGGAGGAATCATCACAAACCAGGATCCGCCCAGATGGAACGAAGCGTCCTGCTCGGAACCATCCGCCCCAGCCCGAAGCAGTGCTTCTACCGTACATCCAATAGGACCGGTGGAACCACGAACCGTCCAAGAAACCAGTTGTGCAGAACAAATGTGCCCCTTCGCCCTCTTGCTCGGTCACGTTCTGCGGCGCGACTTGTGTACGAGTGCCATCGAGATCGAACTGCTGGGATCGCATGTACACGTACCGGCCGTCGCTCGACAGGACATCCGGCAGAGCAACCGGCATATTGAGCCCTTTGACGTGCACCTGCAGGTTCTCACCGGTCTGCGGGTCGCACTCGTCAAGGATCGTCTCAGAAAGCTTGCGACCCGTCTTTGGGTCGAGTCGCAGCAAACGCAGGCCTCCATCTAAGAACATCGATCTGCCCGCCACACAATAGGCGGCAGCCTGCCCTGAGCTTGTCGAAGGGCCGTCTTGGACAAGGATGCTGCCATGAGCGGGCCAAGCAGATTCAACCTGCTCAAACGCCACCAATCGGCGGTCCTCCGGCGCTGCGCGGTATCGCCAGACAACAGCGCCATCCGAGCCGCGTAGGCAATAGACCCAGCCATCGGCTGATCCGAACAGGACCCGGCCCCGATATACAGTCGGCGGCGAATCAACACGTCCTCCCGCAGTGTAGCTCCAAATGCTTTGCCCCGAACCCGCATCGAGTGCATACACCGTGTGCGTGTCTATAGATGCCAGAAAAACTTTACCCCCAGCGATCACCACACTGCTAAGTCTTCCACCCAAATCGGCTTGCCAGGACGGTTCCAGGTTGGCCGCGACAGACGCTTCCGTGAAGCCGCTGCGCGCCGAATCGTGGCGATAGGTGGGCCAGTCATTTGCGATTTGCGATTTGCGATTTGCGATTTGCGCGTATGCGGGGCCGCGCTCGAGTCTCTCAGCATCCGAGACCTTCCTTGGAACCTGCTGCGTTGCGGATTTGGGAGCGAGGGCACAGAACCCGTTCAGCTTCGCCTCCATATAGCAGGCGCAAGAATGAGGCGGAGCGTAAATCAGGCCGTTGCAGGGCATAATGCCGTAAATGCAGCCGCCTCGAACCCAATGATGCG
>JAGMDR010000458.1 GCA_023128595.1 Planctomycetota bacterium
GAAGAACCAACGGGAACTTCTTATATAGACTGTATAATCATTGTTAGGGCAACGAAGAGTCGAAGAAATGCTGATCTATCTTGATGCGAACATCGTTCAGTACTGCGCGGACTTCCACGATTTCATTTTCGACTTCGATGATACCATGCGGCCGCCAGG
The DNA here is from genome assembly GCA_023128595.1 of Planctomycetota bacterium. GTDB lineage: Bacteria > Planctomycetota > Phycisphaerae > Sedimentisphaerales > Anaerobacaceae > DAOVRL01. Next base: position 160 of record JAGMDR010000458.1, read on the forward strand.
TCGCAAGCTTGAGATAGAGCTACACGCACTGCGCCAGATCATTGAAATGGCTTCTCACGCTGAAGTGCAGGATCTCGACCACCGTTGGGATGTTGCGGCACCTAAGCACCTTCTCGATGAACTTTTATGCGGCCGTCCAAAACCACATCAACTCGACACGTACCGTTCGTTGCGTAAAGCGTGGCACGATGTGGGGGTCGAGAAACATGGATTACCAGATGCGCAGGTGGTGGCCAGAGCGCAAAGGAGGCTTGCCCGACTCAACCTTAAACACCCGCCGGATACGCTTCACTTGGCGGAGGCTGTTGCGATGGGAGCACCGTGGTTTCTTACGAATGACAAGGAGATCTTAAGGAAGACGCGCAGCAAAGCGAACGATCCAGGAGTAATCGAGGGCGTGACTGTTGGGCGCCCGTCGGAACTCCGTGCAAGAATGACATTCAAACCAGTTTGCGGCCTCCGAGTTGAGGAGTACACCCCACGGCGCTTGACCGGGGATCTTACAGAACAACACCAATTGTATTTTCGCTTTGGCCGGCCTTATTAATGGCCTTTACCCGGTATTCTAATTGCACACCTCGCGGCTGGTCTATATGATATATCAACCAATGTGACTGCGGTGGTGCTGCAAAAAAGATTATTGACTACTAACCGGAATTAGTTAATAATAATCGCCGAAGGCGAGCCTTCAAATACCGAAATGGTTCTGCTGTGAGGAACAAAGCGATGCGTGTTATCTGGAACCAAGCCCCGAAACCGGGTATATCTGCAAACCATATAAACAGAAGTTAGGCATCTTTCCGTAATGATGGACGAAGACAAGATCTATCAACGTATTGGGGAGTTCGTGGTCTCCTTTCAATGGCTCGAGAATCGCATCCGAGAAATCGGATGGTTTATCTTGGATCCAAGCCGCGAGAATTGGCCGCCGATGGCCCTGCGAAACGAAAGAACTGCTGTCCTTTTTAAGAATGTCGAGAAATCGTTCCTCGACGCCCTGCCACGGTGTCGCCTCGACCCAGATATTGAAGCGGATTTTAGTAACTCATTTGCAAAGAACGTCGAGCGGTTCCGTAACCTGCGGAGAGCTCGCAACAAAATTCTGCATTCAGCGTACATTGAACTAAAAGCAGGTGGCGAGGTGCGTGGGGTCATGAGATCTAACCCGAAGCTGACAAAGGACAGTGAAACCGGCAAACCTCTATTTGATCAAGAGATGTTGTCGGAGAAATCATTCGCGGAACAGTTCAGGCAGATGGCTGAGTTGGCTCTGTTCTTCAACAGGTGCTACACACAGCTTATACATCGCTTCCCAGCAGACTGAACCGGTCCCACTTTGAAGCGGGGTGAAGTCGGTTTTGAGAGATATACCTAACAAACAAATGCAGCGGACGGCTAACGCCGCCGCTGATTTGTGGCGTTGAATAGCGAATTGAGAATGCGCCAGCGGACTATTTTAAGAGCACTCGGCCTGATCGCGGCGGCGGGCAGGGGCTTCTGCTGCCGATAGGTCTTCCCGGGGAACTGTTGAAAAACTCCGCAATTCGTTGTGATTCTTTTAATCAAATCTCTGCGTCCTCTGTGCCCTCTGTGGCCCCAAGAAATCCGCGTAAACCCGCGTAATCCGCGATTAGACTTCCTTCCTGCCCAACTTCTTTTGATCTAATCTCTGTGCCCTCTGTGCCCTCTGTGGCAAGAAAATCCGTGTCAATCCGCGAAATCCGCGATTCCCTTCGTGTCAAAT
>JAGMDR010000459.1 GCA_023128595.1 Planctomycetota bacterium
CAGCGTAAGTAGCGTTGTAGTACTATGTCGTATATCGTATGTCGTATCGCGTATTGCGTATTGCGGATAGCGTATAGCGTGTAGCGGATAGCGTATTGCGAATTGCGCGGATTTGTTTTGGGATGGAGGGGGCGGAGGACTGAATATCATTTGCCCTGGCCGGCTTCGGATTTGGCCTTGCCGCCTTGGGAGGGGTACACGGTCTCTTCGCTGACGGGCTGAAGCTGACCGTCAATTTCTTGCAGTTGGATCTTGGTGGTGGTGCCGTCGGGGTGTTTATTGACATACCAATACTCGCCATTGCCATACCAATACTCGCTGTTCTTGGTGGCTCCTACTTTTTCGTAGGCGGAGGCGGGCGATCCTTTGACGCTTTTCGAGAGCATTTTCTTCGAGCCCTTGAAGTTGGAGTAGTCTCCCTTGAAGGATTTGTCCATGGAAACGACATCCGCATGTTTACCCGAGTGCTCGTAGGCGTTGGAATGATCGGGCGAAGCCACCGCCTGATCGGAGTCGCCGGCATGCTGCGAGTCGGCTGCTCCGTCGAACGTGTCCCGGTTGCCGTCTTGATGGTCCTGTTCGTCCAAGGCATAGAGGTCCTGCTCGGATCCGGCGCCATCGTCGCCATGCGTACCGGCCGAGCGTTGTCCGGAGGCGCCGGTGACCGAAGTGGACGCCGAATCGCCGACAGTGGGAGCGCTTGCGGCGTTGCGGACCCGATGGACGCTGAGGCGGACCTGCCTGACGCCGAACGACAAGACGGTGACTGACAACAGGACAATCGCCGCCATTATGAACTGCTTCGTCGTTCGTTTCATGTCTTGCTCCGTTTCATGTCCAATGCCGCCGCCGAGCGAACTGCTTTCGCGGCTGTTTCGAGACCATTATCCGGGATTTTCCTATACACTTCAAGCCCTATAATACCAAGATTTCATCTCATTGTCAACAACTACCCGGCAGGTTCAGCATCGCATGTCGCAAAAGACAGAAGAAAAGCGACATTATCGCGTATCTCGTATGTCGTATATCGTATGTCGTATGTCGTATTGCGTATTGCGTATTTCGTATGTCGTATAGCGTATTGCGTATCTCGTATTGCGTATCGCGTATTGTGGATAGTGGGAGAGTTAGTGAAATCGGGGGGATAGATGGCAGAAAATGATTTCACACCCAAGTAGGTGAAATCGTCGGCATTTCTTGACTTGGACACCCATTGAGGGTAATCTATCTGCGGACGAATTTTGACCTCAGAGACAACAGAGAGCTTATGAAGAACGTTGAGAAGCCGAAGGAGCGATTCGAGGATATGGCAATCCTCGATGAGTTGAAGAATTCATACCTTAACTACGCAATGAGCGTAATAGTATCGCGTGCTCTGCCGGACGTTCGCGACGGTTTGAAGCCTTCGCAGAGGCGAATCCTCGTAGCGATGAACGATTTGAACCTCGGACCTCGCAGCAAGCACCGCAAATGCGCCAAGATCGTCGGCGATACCGGCGGCAACTACCACCCGCACGGCGACCAGGCCACATACGGGACTCTGGTGCGTCTGGGCCAGGAGTGGAACATGCGGTACACGCTGATTGACCCGCAGGGCAACTTCGGGAGCATCGATTCGGACCCGCCGGCGGCTATGAGATATACCGAGGCTCGGATGGCCTCGCCGGCGACGGATATGTTAGAGGACATAAACCACGATACGGTGGATTTTGTTGCGAACTACGATGAGACTCGGACCGAGCCGACGGTCCTGCCGGCCAAATTCCCGAATTTATTAGTCAACGGCTCGACTGGGATTGCGGTTGGGATGGCCACGAACATTCCACCGCACAATATCGCGGAGGTCTGTGACGCCCTGCTGCTGGTTATCAAGGACCCGAAGTGCGGATTCAGGGACGTTATGAAGGTTCTGCCGGGGCCGGACTTTCCCACCGGGGGAATTATCTGCGGCAAGAAGGGCATTGTCGATGCTTACACGACCGGCAGGGGCCATCTGACGGTCAGGGGCAAGGTCGGTATCGAGACCAACAAAAAGGGCAGAGAGAGGATAATAGTTACCGAGATTCCGTATATGGTCGTCAAGACGACGATCGTATCGAAGATAGCCGAGTGCGTCCATAATGGTACGATTGCGGAGATTTCCGACGTCAGGGACGAATCGGACCGGCACGGCCTGCGGATTGTGGTCGATTTGAGGAGGGACGCGGATTCGGAAATCGTTTTGAACAAGATCTACCGCTACACTCTTTTGCAGACGACGTTCGCCATCGCCAATATCGCTCTTGTAAACAACCGGCCTGAAACGCTCAACATAAGGGACATGCTGGATCGTTTCCTCGAGCATCGCAAGGTCGTGGTGCGCAGACGCAGCAGATTTTTGCTGAAAAGATGCAGGAACAGGGCGCACATCCTGGAAGGCCTTATCCTGGCGGTCAGTGACATTGACAGTATTATCGAGCTGATTAAGAAATCGCCCGATGCTCCGACGGCAAAGCTGAACCTGATGAAAAAGCCGCTGAAGCTGGCCGAGGTGGGGACGCTCAAGAAGATCCTTCCGAAGGCGTTTATTAAGGACAAAAGGAAGGGCAAGCATTACCTGACGGGTCCTCAGGCCGATGCGATTTTGACGATGCAGCTTCAAAGACTCACCGGCCTGGAAATGGAGAAGCTGGCCAAGGAGTACGCCGGTCTCACCGAGCAGATAGAGGGTTACGAGGCGATATTGGCGAGCGAGAGCGTCCTGATGGACATCATCCGAGAAGACATTTACGAGGTAAAGGAGAAATACGGGGATGCCAGGCGGACGCAAATCACCGCCGCCGCTGAGCTGTTTGACGCCGAGGATTTGATTGCCGAAGAAGAGGTTATCGTTACGGTAAGTCACAGCGGCTACGTCAAGCGGATGCCGATTGACACATACCGCAAGCAAGGCAGAGGCGGCAGAGGGATCATCGGGTCGGTCACGAAAGAGGGCGATTTCATCGAGCACCTGTTCGTTGCCTCCACGCACGATTATCTTCTGATTTTTACCAATCGCGGCAAGTGCTACTGGCTGAAGGTCTATAATGTCCCGAGCATGTCGAGGCAGAGCAAGGGCAGAAACATCATCAATCTGCTGAATTTGGGAAGCCAGCAGGTCGCTTCGATAATCAACGTCAGCAGCTTCGAACCCGAAAACGCCGACGAGCCGGAGCTGCAATTGGTGATGGCCACGAAGAACGGTATCGTCAAGAAGACCCGACTCTCGGCCTACAGCAACCCGAGACCGTCCGGCGTCATCGCGATCAATCTGGACCCGAACGACGATTTGATCGCCGTCGAGCAGACCACGGGCGCCGACCACATAGTTCTGGGCACGCGGGACGGCATGACGATACGCTTCGACGAAGGCCACGTGCGTTCGATGGGCCGGGCCTCACGGGGCGTGCGGGGTATTAGGCTGCGCAGCGGAGATGCCGTCGTCGGTATGGTGATTGTGGAGGCCAAGGCGGCGCTGTTTACGTTGTGCGAGAACGGCTACGGCAAGCGGACGGGCCTTGAGAATTACCGGCCTCAGAGCCGGGGCGGGCTGGGGCTCAAGAATATAAAGACGACCGCCCGAAACGGCAAGGTAGTAGCGCTAAAAGCCGTCCAGAACAAGGATGATCTGATGATGATAACGGCCAACGGTATGATCATCAGGACCGGGCTCGACCAGATTCGTTCGATTGGCAGAAACACGCAGGGCGTGCGTTTGATCAAGCTCAAGCCGGGCGATAAGCTTGTTGCCGCGGAGAAGATAGTCGCCGAAGAGGCAGGCAATTCAAAGGACAAATCCAACCGCAAAGAGAAACCGAAATCGGAGGCGCGAGCGGAGGCAAACGCTAAGACGAGGGCCAAACCCAAACCGAAGGCGAAAGTCAAGGCGAAGAAAAAGAGCAAGAAAAGGCGCAAGTCGAGATAACACATCGGGATATTCTGCCGGTATGAGCTGAAATGGCTGAGAGTGAAGTTAAGTCGAAGAGCAAACACGCGTTGATTTACGTCCTGGCGGGCAAGGACGAGCCTCTTGTTAACGCGAAATGTCAGGAGCTTCTTGATGAGCTGATAGAGCCATCGCAAAGAGCGATGGGACTTTTCGATGTCAATGGTGCATCGGTCTCGGCATCTGAGGTGCTCGATGAGCTGCGGACCCTGCCGTTCCTGACCGACAAGCGGGTGGTCGTTGTAAAAGGCGCCGACCACTTCATATCGGAGAACCGCGAGCTGCTTGAGAAGTATTTCGATGCACCCTGCCCTACCGGGATACTTGTGCTGACCGTTGGGAGCTGGCGTTCAAATACGAAGCTGGCCAGGAAGCTCGGCAAGTCGGGCAAGCTGATCAGCATCGCACGGCCCAAGGGCCGGGAGCTGGCGAGGCGCTTGGCGCAATATGCAAGCGAGGCGTACGGCAAGAATCTCAGTAGAGACGCCGCCGAGCTTCTGGTCGAGCTGACCGGGGACGAGCTGCCCCGGCTGTACAGCGAGATCGACAAGCTCGCTTTATATGCAGAGGGCGAAAAGACCATAACGCCCGCGCACATAGAATCGCTCATCGGGCATAATCGCATATTCGGGGCCTTTGAAGTTATTGATGCAATTATCGCAGGCAACCTCGCCCAGGCGGTGGACCGGCTGCGGCGTATGTTCGCCGACGACAGGAGCACGGAGTACACCGTCGTCGGGGCCTTTGCGTTTCATTTGCGCAGGATGTTCGGCGCCAAAGTGCTGCTTGACAAGGGCGTCCGCCCCGCCGACGTTGCAGGCAGGCTTCGAATATGGTCCAACAAAGACAGATTCTTTGCGCAGGTGCGCCAGATGTCTCTAAGGCAGCTCGGCGAGTATCTACGGCGATTAGGCCAAACGGATTACGCAATCAAAACCGGACAGGCAAAAGCGCCCGTGGCAATGGAGCAATTAGTGCTAAGATTAGCCGACCGGTAGGAGGGTTGTAAAAGCGTTACCAGAGCGCCCATAAGTGCGCGCGCGGCTATCAGCTCGAACATGCGCTCCCTCAGCCCCCGAGCGGGGGGTATCTCCAGCCATGCCCATTCCTTTCGTAACAAAAGTCCCTGGTTTACAAGTACCGCATCAGCAGGTAGAATACGATGTCCACTATCATGGACATCGTCTATGTGGCCCTTAATCGTTGGGGGAAATTTGAGAAAAAGTTCACCGCGCCGTGCTCGGCGAGCAGTCGCAGCTCCTCGACCGCGGCTGTTGGCTCATCGACGAACCCAAGGTCGTCCGTATTGCCCATCTGCCAGTGCCAGTGCGTGCTTGTGACATCCCCCGCTACGCTCTCGAGTATCCGCTCCCTGAGCCCGCCAGCGCCCACCCCTTTTATCTGCAACCATAGTGACTCCTTTGACAACAAAAGTCGCGACTTGACAACTCTGGCATCGCCACATACAACGGGATGTCCACTATAGTGACCCGGTTACCTGCAACCACTGGCAACCCCTTTGATAACAAAACTCTGGGCTTTACAACTCTGGCATGACGACGTATAATGTGATGTCCACTATAGTGGACATCGTCTATGGGCAAGAGTCTCTAAGGGTAAGTGTTTACGAGGTACTATCTTGAATTTTGGGCTCATTCGGGAAATGGGTAGGTATTGTTGTACAAAAGAGCACTCCTGCGTGCGATGAATACGTGGGAGTTGAGATCTCTGCCTCGGCAACAGGCAAGCGGGGCGCCCATTGCCCAGAAGCCTCGTCGCCGCCCCAGCTTTGGGTGAGGCCGACGCCGATGCGGCGGACAACGGGCTTTGGGGGCCTACGCTTTATCCGGATGAACCAAAAGTCCCTGGTTTACAAGTATCGCATCAGCAGGTAGAATACGATGTCCACTATAGTGGACATCGTCTATGTGGAAGAATCTCTAAGGGTAAGTGTTCACGGGGTACTATGTTGAATTTTTCGCCATTTTTTGCCTCATCTGGTTAATGCGTAGGTGCACTACAATTATGCCCCAACTTATCAAGGCAGAATCAGACAACTTGGCCTGCCGAATATGGTTAAGAGAAAAATCGTTTGGGCAGATGCTCAAATTTGGCATGGGGGGGAAAATTCGTGCATCTGGCGCCCCAGGCGGTTCTTATCGGTCGTACGATACGCCAATCTCACCTATCCATTTCCCGGATGAGCCCATTTTTCGTCATTGCGAGGATCGCAGCGAGCCTGCCCTGAGCGCAGCCGAAGGGAAGCAATCTTGATTTTCGAGGGTTTGAGATTGCCACGGCCCCCAGGGGGCCTCGCAATGACACAGAAACGCAATTCATACCCCCTGAACGGTTACCTCCAATTGAAGTATCTGCCGAACGATACATCCGTGGAAAATTTGGAAAAAATTGTCGCAAGTTATAACCGGCGGCGTGCTAAGGACTTACGCCCCGTGCATCGTAAACAATCGTTCAACCCGT
>JAGMDR010000046.1 GCA_023128595.1 Planctomycetota bacterium
GGTGATATAATCACGTATGCGGCGCCTTACCCGCGCGGCTTAGCGTATCCCGATGGAATTCACAACTGCCATCGTTTAAGCACTCATCCTGACCCGGCCACCCGGAAAACCTTGATCGCTCTTGGAACAAGACTTAATTATGAAAAGACTATTGTGGGCTGCGGCTATTGAGTTTCTCATCTTGTGCTGGCCTTTGACCACCCAGGGTGTTCTGCCGCAGCCTCCTGTCTGCACGGAAGCGAACCACCAGGGCAAGCCTGACGTTTGGCTCGACTGGGTGGTTTGGCACGACAATCGCACCGGTAGCTATGACATTTACGCAAAGAACCTCTCATCAGGAGAGGAAATTCGAATAAGCGATTCAGGTAAGGCCCTCAATCCCAGCATTTACAGAGAATTCGTCGTCTGGCAGGATGCCCGTGAGGGTGATTACCACATCTACAGCTACAACCTCGACCTCGAAACCCGCGTAGAAGAGCGGCTGCCGTACGTCGCCGCAGGCAACCAGATAGACCCCGCAATACACGCAGATACGGTGGTCTGGAGAACAGGCGGATATCCTTCCTGGCCCGAAATCTGGGCCTATTCCATCATAGAGGAAGAAGCCTTCTGCATATCAGATGCACCCGGCAATAAGTGGAAACCCGCTGTCTTCGACAACGTCGTTGTTTGGGGTGACTATCGCAACGGCAACTGGGATGTGTATGCTTACGATCTGGATGAGGGCACTGAGCGCCCGATAGCTACCGGGCCAAGCTACCAAAGAGATGCGACAATTTACGCCGGCACCATTGCCTACGAAAATGTGCTCAGTCCGACAAAGCCTTCGAGCATCGGCATCTACGATTGGGCTACCGACGACTGTAGATATGTTTCAGTCCCCGGTGGTTTGGATTGGCTTGATATGTTCGATAACGTCCTGGTGTGGGGTGATTACCGCAGCTTGAACGGTGCGAATAACTCGGGAACGGATATCTACGGATACCTGATTGATCGCGCCAAAGAATTTCCAATCTGTACGGAAACCGGCTGGCAATATTGCCCCGCCGTCTTCGGCAACACGGTCGTTTGGTCTGATGACGGAGAAGGTGGATTCAGCCGGCGCGATATCCACCGGGCGGCGATTCGCAAACGTCTGTACGTTGATGCCAGCTCCTCAGGGATGAACAATGGCACGTCGTGGCAGAATGCATACAAGCACCTTCAGGACGCACTCCAGGTCGCCGATAGTGAGATATTCGTCGCAGCCGGCACGTACTGGCCGGACCTCGGAGCAAACCAGACTCCCGGTGATCGCGAAGCAACGTTCTCACTCGTTGGTGGCGTCAACGTCTATGGCGGTTTCCCGCCCGCAGGAGGTGAATGGCTTGCACGTGACGCCAACACCCACAAGACAATCCTCAGCAGCGCAATTGTTGAGGGTGACGGCGATGCTTTCGACCCCAATGTATTGTCCTATGAGCCGCCGCCGGTACAGTGCAGCTACCACGTCGTGACCTGCGACGCCACGGATTCCACCGCTGTGCTCGACGGTTTCATTATCACCCGGGGAAACGCCGACGGCAATTCCCTGGCCGGCTGTGGTGGCGGCATTCTCATCACCTCCGGCAGCCCGACACTTATTAACTGCGTTTTCACTAACAACTCGGCTTTCCTTGGGGGCGGCTCTTTCAGTTATGGTGATTCTGAGCCAAACCTGATTAATTGCACCTTTATTGCCAACTCGGCATTTGCCGGCGCGGGCTTCGCAGACTGTTATGGCAGTTCAAGGCTCGTAAATTGCACTTTCAGGAACAACTCCGCCTCCTTCGGTGGCGGGCTCTGCAATTATCGCGACTCCGACCAGATGCTGGCCGAACACGCATCCAGGCTGAATATACCACAGGACGCCAACCACGCAAACACCAGCCAAGTGCTGACCAACTGCATCTTCAGCGGCAACTCAGCCCAATACGGCGGCGCTGCCTACGCCAGCACGGGAACCATCACCTATTGCACCATCACCGGCAACAAAGCGCACATCCGTGGTGGCGGAATTCACAGCCACGACGGCTCGATAAGCAACTCCATTATATGGAGTAATATCGCTTATGATCGCGGCAGCCAGCTCTATGACGTAAGTAACATCACCTACAGTTGTGTTCAGGGCGGCAGCCCGGGTGAGGGCTGTATCAGTTCCGATCCCTGCTTTGTGAGGCCTGGCTATTGGAATGACCATGGGACACCCGAGACGACGGACGACACCTGGGTCGAAGGTGATTACCACCTGAAGAGTCGAGGCTGGCGCTGGGACCAAGGTATGAAGTTGTGGACCTGGGATATTGTAACCAGCAAGTGCATCGACGCAGGTAATCCCGGCTCTCCGCTGGGCGACGAGCCACTCACGATCAGTGTCGATCCGGGCAACCTGTGGGGACAAAACCTGCGCACAAACATGGGCGCTTATGGCGGCACCGCTCACGCAAGTATCCCTCCCTATGATTGGGCCATACGATGTGATTTGACCAACGATGGTCTCGTGGAGCATCGTGACCTTCTGTACTGGGTACGAAGCTGGCTCGGTAACACAAGCCACCTGTCCGGCGATGTAAATAGGAACGGGTTTGTCGATACCACCGACTTCGCCGTCTTTGCCGAGGATTGGCTCGCCAAAACCAGTTGGTCCGCACCCTAAAGCTACCCCAGCCCCGCCGCACTATCGGCCGAGATATCCCGGATCAACTCTTTTCAATTACACCGCTAAGCTTTGGGGCGGCGATCGTACTCAACTGACGCCGAGACGACAACAAAACTCCAAAACCAACGACCAGAGGGTGTGGCCGGATTTTCCGGCAAAGGATTTCAGCCTTGTCAAAATCCCATTCACAAGCGTAACAAGGCCACTATTGTCATTGCGAGGCC
>JAGMDR010000460.1 GCA_023128595.1 Planctomycetota bacterium
TGAGGTAATCGTCCATAGGCTGCCTCTCCCCCTCAAAGAGCATACAGGTCCAGAGCTCGCTGTGGCCTGTGGCATCAAGCTGATCCTTGAGCATTTGCCTTCCAACGTTGTAGGCTTCTCTGCGGCTGCTGACGACCTTGAGGCGGCGTTCGGTGAGAGGTTTTGCCCAGTCGGGTATATCTTTTGGCAGCGATTCCGGGGGGCAGACCCCCAGGCGGGTCAGGAGCCTGAGGAACTGCTTTTCCTCCGAGCCGTAGAACCTCCTGCCGACGGTGCTGCCGACGTTGCCGTTACACTCCAAGCCGTATTTCTTGTGGTAGCCGAAGGACAGCCTGTGTATCTCGTAGCCTTTATCAACGAGCATCCTGTCCAGCTCGCCGACCAGCCATGCCGCCTGCTTCTCCGGTGCCCTGTCAATCGAGAGATGAACATTCGGGCACAGCACGATCGGCCTTTTGCCTAAAAGCTCCGCCAAGCTGGCAAATTCCTCAACGGCCTCTTCAAGCTCGCGTTTGTCGTCGTAAAGTTCGATGCAGACGAAGACCACCAGAACGTTGTTGAAGACCCTCTTAGGCTGCGGCGGCGAGATGGTGGCCGGGTCTATCCTTGTTGAAGGCTCCTTGTCCTCAAAGTAGCAGGATGAACACTGGTAACAGTCCAGAATCATATCGGCTTCTCAGTCCTTTGGGCCTTTGTGATTGGTCTTGGTGAGGTTCGTCCTGCTCGGGACGAGCCGCGGGCGTTTTTCAAGCGAGAGCCGATTTTGGCATCGACGCGTGAGATAAAAAGGCCCACGTCCGGAGTAGCGAACTTATCGGCGAATCCGGCACTGTTGAGGTATCTGACGACTTCGGCGGCATCCCAGAACTCGGGGGCAGAAGCCATTTTTTGGCCTTCGGTACGAGTGAGCGACTTGAGAAAAGTCGGTATGGATCCGTCACGCAGGGCCTGGGCGTAGTCAGCGAGCAATTCCTGGATTTCTCGATTTGTGTCAGGCATTATCTCTTGCTCCTTTCGGGAAACAGGAGGTTAATCTTCGCGGCAGGAGTCGCGAAGCATTTTCCTTAGTTTTAGTACGGTTCGAAATTTGAGCATTTTGACGGCTCCGACGGTGGTTCTGAGGTCATTTGCGATGGCCCTGATGGACATACCGTCCATCCAGAGCTGTATAGCCCTTCTTTCGCGGGCTTTGAGCCGGGCCAGCGTGCCGTGAAGTGCGTCTTTTAGTTCAGATTGCGACATGATCTCGAGAACACCTAATTCCGGCGTAATGAGGTTCTTCAAGTCATTTTGCGACAAATACAGATGCCGGTTAATCCTTCTATAGACCTCTCTGAGACGTTTGCGCATATAGTACAAATATACGGTCTTGAGCAGCTCTCTCTCGCTGGTTGCGTTACGCAATCGCTCGGGATTTTCCCAAATATCGGCATAAACATCTTCGAGGACGTCCTCACATTCGACTTCATTGCCAAGATGCCGGTACAGGTACCTTATGAATTTTTCAAAAGTGGCCCTGACAAAAGGTTCCATCGCGCGGCGACGGCGTTCGCTGTCCGGGTCCAGAAGGCCCTGTAGGGCCTTTCGCAGCCGTCTATCCATAGCAAGCCTCTTAGTTCTGCGTATATTCTCGGTACAGTACCTCCGGTTGTGCCAGAGCAGGCGTTCAACGAAGGTTCCATCCAATCTGTTAAAGGCAGCAAACTGCTGATTGGTAACGTAAATTATATGTCGGAACCATCGATTTATCAACATTTTTAGTTACCGTGAGCATGAGAAGAAAGAGGCGGCCGGCGGGTGAACCCGAAGCACGCACGCCGACCTGGCGGCTGCTAAAAGCCATATACGGGCCTTAGCTCTTGGGTTGTCGGGAGGTGGTCGTAGTACTCGCCTCGTGTGCCGACGTAGCCGACGCCCTGTTTTCTGAGTCTTACCTGGCTGACGGACCCGTTGCTGTTGGTCATGTTGACGGTAACGTAGTGCATTTCCTCGCGGACATAGGCGAGCTCGGCTCTCGCCTTCTTCTTATCCTGCTCGTTGCCAACCATATAGCCGGCGCCGCCGCCTACGGCGGCGCCGATCAAGGTGGCCTCGGTGCTGCCGCCGGCCAACTGGCCTATGCCGGCGCCTGCCAGCGCGCCCACGACAGAGCCTGTCTGGGCGCCGCTTCCACAGCCGGCGACGAATATGGATCCGATGCTTACGGCCACCACTATTAGGATTGTTGTTGAGTTCTTAATCATTTTTGCACCTCCAATCGAATCTAAGAACTTGTTGATTGTAATCTATCTGCCGTTCTATCATTCGGCCTACCACCGGCAGGCTTGCTCCGGCTCAAGGCCGCATTCGAGCCATTGGGAGGCCATTACACTAAAATCAGCAAAATCAACCCGGCAGTCTCTATTGACGTCGCCGGGCAACCTCACCCGGCACCGGGCAATATCGGGGCCGTCGAGAACTACGGCGTATATGTTCCAGCTTCCATTGCGGTTGTCCTGCCACACCACAAGGTTCCCGCTGACGGCCGGATTGATCTGATCGTGGGTGTTGTCGGTGATTTGAAATTCACGGTGCGTCGTAAGGTTGTAGCCGAAGATGTCCCAGTTGTTGTTTCGGTTGTCCTGCCAGACGACTATGTTGCCCGCTATGTCTGGATTCTCCTGTGCCGAGGGGTTTGTGGCAATCGCAAATTCAACGGGGTTGTCCTGTGCGGATATATCGGCGGCGTAGATGTCCCAGTCGCCGAAGAAATCGTCCTGCCAGACCACGACTTTGCCCCAGATTGCAGGGTCCTTCTGGTTGTTTTCGACGGGCAGGACACCAAACTCTGCCGGTTTGTTTCTTTGCCAGATATCGGCAGCGAAGATATCCCAGTCGCCGAAATAGTCGTCCTGCCAGACAACGGTTGTTCTGTGCACGGCCGGGCGCTGCTGGTTATGCTCAGAGTACACGACCAGAAATTCGGTTGCATAGGCCGGATCGGTGATGTCGGCGCCGAAGATGTCGAAATCTCCCTCGACGCCGTCCTGCCAGACCACTATATTGCCGTGAATGGCGGGATTTTGCTCGTCATTGTCGAGTATGTCGGTGACGACAAATACCTGAGGGTCGCTTTGATCGTTGATATCGGCCATTCGAATGTCCCAGTCCGCCGAGCCTCCCCAGACTATGTAATCCTGCCATACGACGGTGTTCTCATATACTGCCGGGCTCATCTGGTCGTTGGCGTCGCCGATGATGAAGACCCAGGGGTCAGCGGGGTCATTTACATCGGCAACGTAGATGTCATAGTCTCCATATTCCGAAACGAACTGCTGCCAGACGATGATGCTGCCGTGGACATCGGGTACTTCCTGATCGTCGGTTGTGGCGAAAACGGCGAATTCCTTCCACCCGGCGGCCGGTGCCGAAGACAGCATTAGGCCGGCAAGAAACATAACCGCGGTCAGTGTTGGCAAGTGTCCTTTTCTCATTGGTCTGTCGCCTTATCAGGTGTGTCCAGTTGAGCGTCCTCTGTGGCGTTGTCGGCCTTGATCTTCTCGAGCAGCTTGAGGAGGACCTTGGCGGCGGGGGCATTGATCAAATCCTGGCCGGCCCGCATCAGCGGTCCCACAGCGGCATCCGTTTCGCCGACACCGAGCAGGTGATAGCCTAACAGAAGCTGCAAGTCGGCATCGAAGGTGTAGAAGTCGGCCTTTTCGGCAAGCCGGTCGATGTGCTCGAACAGCTTGTCCTCGTCGGAGTACAGGCCGCGGGGATAAAAGACGCCCTCCTCCTCGCCCGGCGCGACCTTCGCCAGGGCTGTGCGGAGAACGACGGCCGCCTCTGAATATTGCCCGTTGGCAAAAAGGGCCTGGGCATAGGCAAAGGGGAGTATAATATCATCGGGTGCAAGCTCGATTGCATTGGCGAATTTTGCAACGGCGGCGGCGAAGTCACCGAGTTCAAATGCTTTGACGGCCTCTTCGAAGTAAGTGTCGGCAAGGGTCGGCAGGTCGGGCTCGCCGGCGGCTTCGAGGGCGAGCTTTGCGCGAACGTCGGCGAAAGTTGTGTGATCGACGGGGGTAATGTAGTTTGCGTAGGTGGTGGGTTCATATTGGACGGCCTCGCCCTCACCACTGTAATAGTAGTTGTATGTGTAGTAGTTGTATGTGGGCTGCCTTACTTCGCGTGCGACCGGATAGTAGCCGTACCACCTGTATGGGTGAGCGCCGTACCAGTAGTAGCGGACATAGCTGTAACTCAGGGGCCAGTACCCGCCAAGACTGACGAAGATGTATTTACGGTGATAGTAAGGATAGCAATACCTGAACGCGGTGTGATAGCCTCGGTTGTAGCCCAGGACGAAGCGATACCTGGGCCAGATTGTTCGATGGCACGTTCGATTGAGATAGTCCCTGTAAATATGGTCGTAGTTGTACGTGTGCCCTATTGAATAGGGACGGTCGTGGTATGTCACGCGGCTGCGTATCGAGCCTCCGTAGCGGTGCGTCCGATTAAGGGGTGTACTTGTGACGTTGTTTACTATGATATTGTTGTTTATGATGGTTCTGCGGTTTTCCGGCGTGACTCTTCTTTGCCTCGATGCGATGGATTTGTCGTAGATGACTCTCGAATCTCTGCTGAGGCGTCCCGGACCGGTTGGCCTTATTCTCTCGGACCCCGGTGCGGCTGCTTTGGGCCTTCGCAATCCTGCCTCGGGGCGGGCTTGGATTTTTTGAGTGACGGTTGTGGTAGGTTTTCTCTCTCGCATAAAACTTCTGAGGATAGAGCCTGGCTGCCTTTCGGTGATCTTGGTGGATCGGTTTGCCGGCTTCTTCCTGGTTTCGCCCGTAAGTTTGCGCCGCACCGAGACAGACAGGTTCCCGCGGAGGGGGGCGGCGACGCGCTGAGTTCTGCCTGGTGCTGCGACTTTTGGTGCAGTTGTCGCCGGCGATTTGGATAGGGCCGAGGCAGTAGATTCCTTCTTCGCGGCAGGACCGCCGGTTTGCGAGCGTTTGGCGGGGGTAGTTTTGTCAACCGGACCGGCTGCAGGGCGCTTCGCCAGAGGGGGAGCGAGCCGCTCTTTGACATCGACCGCGCTGGTGATGCTTCCGGTCCTGGTCGGCCCCACGGGCCTGGCCGCACCGGCGACCGGTTGTTTCTTGATAATCGGCGAAGCTATACTCCGAGTCTTACTCCGACCTGCGGGCTTATCTGAGCTCGCCGCGAATGGCTTGCCAGCAGGGGGCGTGTAAGGCTTCTTGACGATGATTGGCTTAACGATCCGGGTCGCTTTTGGTGAATTCAGACTCTTGTTCGTCCTTGCCGGCGGAGGGCTTGTAATTGATGGAGAAGACGGGCTCTTTGGTGCGATTGACCTAACGATGCGCGTGGTCCTGGGCGGGCTGACGGTCCTGGGCTGGCTTGGGGCTGCGGGCCTGGATGTGGCCGGAGCGGAGGGTTTCCTGACGATGACGGGTCCGCCGATGCGTCTTGAGCCGCCGGTGACTATGCGTCTGCTCGGTGCAGAAGAGGTTGGCGGCTTTGGTGCCGGGGAGCTTGGGCGTGTGGGCGACGGCTTAGGAGCCACCGAAGGAGTAGCAGGTCGTGATCGCGTAGGTCGAGTAGGCGTTATTCTGGTAGGGGTGCGGCTCGGAGTCGTCCTGGTAGGCGCTCGGCTGGGTGTTGCTCTGGTAGGCGCTCGGCTCGGAGTACTCCTAATTGGTGCTCGGCTCGGTGTTGATCTACTGGGCGGGCGACTGGGAGCTGCCCTGCCGGGCGTGCGCGTGCTCGATCTGGGTGTGCTCCTGGGAGTACTTCGGGATGAGGTGCGCGGAGTGCTTGCCCTGGACGGGGCTTTGGCGACCGGTTGGGGCGCTGGCGTCTTCACGGCAGTGGTGGCGACTGACTTGGGCGCCGGCGCCTTGACTGGGGGCTTAGGCGTTGGCGCCCTGGGTGCAGCTTTGACGACCGGCTTGGGCGTTGGTGCCTTGGGGGCGGGCCTGGGAGCCACTATAGGGGTAG
>JAGMDR010000461.1 GCA_023128595.1 Planctomycetota bacterium
ATCAGCCTTGACGAAATAGGTAGGGTTTATTGTGCGATTTCATTTTGCAATCACACAGGTTGCAATGAGACGAGCGCAACTGGCGTCTAAAGAAAGGTGAAGAAGGATGCAGAGGATTCTCAGGGCTATGGGGAACTTGTTGCCGGCCCTGATATTGGCCGTATTTCTGGTCGGTTCTGCCTGGGCAGCTTGTCCGGAAGGTGATGTTTATGAAGACTGCCGGGTGGATTGGTTCGACCTGAAGTTCCTGGCGGACCACTGGCTGGATCCCGCGGGTAGCCCGGCTGACGTGGTTGGTTCAGATGGAGTGAACCTGGCCGATTTTGCCTGGCTGACCGAGCACTGGCTTGAAGTCGGGAATGGGACGGGTTTGTTGGAGGTGACGATTTCCCCACAGCAGGCTATTGACGCGGGGGCAAAATGGCGAGTTGACGAAGGCCCGTGGCAGATCAGCGGCAATATGCAAAGTGCGTCTGTAGGTTTCCGCGCTCTTGAGTTCTCCGGGCTCGACGGCTGGACTACTCCGAGCAGCGAAACCGTCCACATTCGCGAGGGTGAAACGACTTCTATTAGTGGGACGTATGTTCTGCCGGCAGGTTCGTTGCGTGTTACGATCACTCCGCAGGCGGTCATAGACCTCGGGGCAAAATGGCGGATCACCGGCGGCGCCTGGCAAAGCAGCGATCAAACACTGCCTGATGTGCCGGTCGGCCCTTACACGATTGAGTTTAAGCCGATTGATACCTGGGCCGAGCCGGCCGACCAGGATGTTACGGTGGCCGACGGTTTGATAACGGTCGTCAAAGGACCATACAAACACCCGTTGGTGATAAATGAGTTCCTGGCGTCCAACAGCAACTTCATTCTGGACCCGCAGGGCGAGGACGATGACTGGATAGAGATATACAACGCCGGGGACGCGGCAATTGATGTTGGCGGGATGCACCTGACGGACAACCTGGGCGATCCGGCCAGGTGGGGGATTCCCGATGACATTCCGGACCTGACGACCATCGGCGCCGGCGACTATTTGCTGATATGGGCCGACAACGACCTTGACGACAACGGCACCGTGCAATCCGGTCTGCACGCGGGTTTCGAGCTCGATGCCGGCGGCGAGGAGATTGGCTTGTTTGACAGC
The DNA here is from genome assembly GCA_023128595.1 of Planctomycetota bacterium. Classification (GTDB taxonomy): domain Bacteria; phylum Planctomycetota; class Phycisphaerae; order Sedimentisphaerales; family Anaerobacaceae; genus DAOVRL01. Next base: position 1,142 of record JAGMDR010000461.1, read on the forward strand.
GAGGGTCTGGTGCTGATTGACGGCGTTGAGTTTTCCAACCAAGACCCCAACATTTCCTACGGTCGCTACCCCGACGCGAACGAGACGTGGCGGCTTTTCGGGTTGCCCACTCCGGGGTCGCCCAACGTTGGTGTGTACGAGGGCTTTGTCTCGGATGTGAAGTTCAGCCACGATCGGGGTTTTTATGAGGCGTCGTTCTCGGTCACAATCGCCTGCGAAACCGAGGGGGTGGGTATTTATTATAGCGTGGACGGTACTGATCCGGGCATAATAGACGGGCGGTTTCTAACCGGCATACCGTATAACAAGCCAATTCCGATCAATAAGACCACGTGTCTGCGGGCCAGGGCGATCAAAGGGGGCTGGAAGTCTTCAGAGGCGGAGACGCAGACTTACATTTTTCTGGACAACATAGTCTATCAGCCGGCTTATCCATCGGGTTTTCCCGGCTCATGGGGTTCGACTGCGGCCGACTACGAGATGGATCCGCAGATCGTCAACAGCCATCTTGGCACGATCAAAGAGGACCTGAAGTCACTTCCCACGATGTCGCTTGTAATGGAGCTGGGCGACCTGTTCGGTTCGGACGGGCTCCACGTTAAGTGGCAAGATAATTATGTTCCGCCCATTGAGCACCCCGGGTCAATTGAGTTGATACACCCGGACGGTTCGGAAGGCTTCCAGGTTAACTGCGGGGTCCGGATATACGGTGGGGTGGGCCGACGTGAGAAGAAGAAGACCTTCCGCTTGCTGTTCAAGGGGATGTATGGACCGAACAAATTGCGCTACCCTCTGTTTGGGGAGGATGCGGCCGACGAGTTCGACACGATTATCCTTCGCGCAAATTTCAACGACGGATATTCTTGGGATCAAACTCGTGACCGCGCACAGTACATTCGTGACGAGTACGTGCGGCAGCTTCAGTTGGCCCTTGGCGACCCTTCTGCACACGGTACGTTTGTGCATCTCTATGTGAACGGCCTGTATTGGGGTTTGTACAATCCGGTGGAGCGGCCCGAATCATCCTTTGCGGCCACGTATTTCGGCGGAGAGAAAGAGGACTGGGATGCCCTCAATTCCGGCAATGCCGTTGGCGACAGCACTAAGACCACCTGGAATGACATGATCAACCTGGTCCGGCAAGGGGTGGAAACGAACGAGGCTTACCAGCGTTTGCAGGGGAACAATCCGGATGGGACACGGAATCCGGACTATTTGGACTATCTCGACGTCGAGAACTACATAAACTACATGATCGTCAACTTTTACGTTGGCAACAGGGACTGGCCCGGCCACAACTGGTACGCAGCCATGAACCGGGTGGACAGCAGTGGTTTCAAGAGCTTCTCCTGGGATGCCGAGTGGGTGATCGGGATAAATTCGGGTCTGACGGAGAATCGGACGGGCGTAAGCAACAGCCTGTGCGAGCCGTATGCCAAGCTTCGCAATAACCCCGAGTTCCGCTTGCTCTTTGGCGATCTGGCCCATAAGGCGTTCTACAACGGCGGACCGATGTTCGTCGGCCCCGGCAAGGCAAAATGGGACCCTGACCATCCTGAGCGCAATCGCCCGGCTTCGTTTTATGCAGAATTGGCCGACCAGGTGGAAAGGGCTATGGTTGGAGAATCGGCCAGGTGGGGTGATCTGCACGGCGGCCCTTACACCGTTGGTCAATGGCGCAATCAGCGCGACTGGGTCCTGGGGACCTATATGCCCGAGCGCTCGTACAACGTTTTAGGGCAACTGCGCAACGCCAGCCTGTATCCGAACATCAATGCGCCTGTTTTTAATATCAACGGCTCCTATCAGCACGGCGGCCATATCTTGTCGAGCGACTTATTCTCCATAACCGGGGCCACGGGCACCGTTTACTTTACCGTTGACGGCAACGATCCGCGTGTGCCGACAACCTCGGAAGTGACCGGCACGACACTTGTGGCTAAGAGTGACCCCAAGCGTGTTCTGGTTCCGACTGAGGCCATTAGTGACAACTGGAGAGGCGGCGGGGCTTTCACCGACTCGGGCTGGACGGAAGTCACCGGGAGCCCCGGCGGAGTCGGCTACGACGAGAGGATCGACTACCACCCATACATCAGC
>JAGMDR010000462.1 GCA_023128595.1 Planctomycetota bacterium
ATAGGCGGTTTTGTCTTCTCGCGATTAGGGTATATCCCCAAGAACGGCGAGAGCTTCGATTACGAGAACCTTGAATTCACCATCACCTCCGCCGAGGCCAGAAGAATAAAACGCATCAAAATTCACAGAATCAATAAGCAATAAGCAGTTATCAATCGCAATGCTAACCAAGGACCTGGCCATCTGCATACGCGCGGTCGATTTCTCGGAGACATCGCAGATCGTAACTTTCTTTACGAAAGCGACCGGCAAGATCAGCGCGATCGCCAAAGGCTCGAAACGTCGCAAGTCGGCATTCGACGGGCCCATCGAAATGCTCTGCCACGGGCGAATCGTCTTCTCCGATTCCAAGAGGGAGAAGCTGGCGACTCTGACCGAATTCGAATCGGCCGGCGGTGGGCCGGGCCTTACCCTTCTGCGCAATGACCTCTTTACCTTAAACTGCTGCCTTTTCGCGGCTGAGCTGCTGAACCACCTGACGCACGAGCACGACGCCCACCCGGGGCTTTTCGATAGCTTCCTGCAATTCCTGCACAACGCTCAAGATACAGAGAACAAATCTGAAATGCTGGCGCTTCTGATACTATTTCAATTGGCCTTGCTTAGTGAAGTCGGCCTCCAGCCGATCCTAAGTTACTGTGCGAACTGCAAAACGCGATACGCGATACGCGATACGAGGGATGAGGGACGAGGGAGGAGGGACAAGATACGGGATACGAGAGACGATGTTTATTTCAGCAGCTTGGCCAACGGTCTGATTTGCAAAGATTGCGAGCCGGCCTTCCAGGACAAGATCAGGCTGAGCAAAGACGCCGCCGCCTGTCTGACCAATCTGAAACTCCTCGCCGAATCCCCCCAAAACACACTAAACGAAATCGAAAAGCTCCTAACCTACCACTTCACCGAACTAACCGCCCACCGGCCCAAAATGGCAAAGTACATCCTGCAAACCTGAGGGTTGCTGCACAATGCTAAGCATCATTTTTTTCAGAAAAAAGACTTTTAAGAGCTTTCCTCTTGGGCAACGTTTTATTTCTTTGATGCCTCCCATTCAAGGAACTTATCGAGGTCGCCGCGAATAGAGTTTATAGCGTATGCAATTACAGCGGCATCATCCACGTAACCAACCACAGGAATGAAGTCCGGTATCACATCGAACGGATTGAGGAAGTAGATAATTGCGGCGATAGCCAAAAGAATTGTTTTCAAGGGGACGTCGCGATATTTTCCGGTAAGCCACGCGCGGACGAGGCGAATGAGAGCCCATAGACCATCCCAAATTTTTTTGAGATCATCTTTGTTACGCATGGCTTTTTCGGTAATTGCCTTTAGAAGGTCCCGCAACCTCCGCGGGTTGGCCGCGTACTCCCTAGCCCGGCTTTTTTCCTTGGCAAACTGCTTGGCTTCCTCTTGAGTAAGTTGTCGTGCTTTTACGCGTTTCGCCTTGGCTTTCTTCTTGCCCACTTTCTTCTTTGCTGGCACTTTCTTTCGGGCTGCCTTTTTTGGAGTTACCTTTTTCGCTGGCTGTTTCTTTTTAGCTTTTTTCTTTTTCATAGAATGTCCCTTTTGCTTATGATTCCAATAGTTATTGACGCGTTTAGTCTGCTTAGTTTTTTCCCCTTTAGTGTTACAATCGACTAAGGTAGTCTTTAACCCGTGGGTCGCCAAGAAACACAAGAGTTATTATTCCGACAACCACGCTAATCCAACCTGCAAGCGTTAGAATCGCAACAATCTCCAGGATTGCAATGGTTTTTAAGCCTCCTGGCGGTGCCGGGTGAGGCTTCAACAAATTGCTTGCTGAGATGATCTCGATAACCCCAAGCGCAATCATCGCAAGAGGAAGGACCAACCAAAAAAACACGATCCCCGCAAGTATGTTGCAAACGCCTGCCCCGATTCGCATTCCTCCAATTGCCGTAACTTTCCCAGGTTTGGTGGGTACGCTATTGGCTGTTTGATCGAAGTTCACTGCCTCAAGGGTAGTCTCTTGAGGTCCATCACATAATTTTCTGGTACATTCCTTGCAAACAATGTGCCCTTTGTATACAAAGGGTTCTTCAAGTTTTCCTATCGCTCTCCCACAGTTTTTACAGATTTCCTTTTGCATACATAAACGCCTCCAGAAGTTGCTTAAATCTATTGCTTGCCTTGTTCAAAAAGTTCAGGTTGGTCCCTTGCTGATTTGTTTTTGTGGGTTTTTAGGCCCAGGTGGTCGCAGGCTTGTTTGGTGATTTCTCTTCCTCGTTTGGTTCGGCGGAGGAAGCCTATTTGCAATAGGTACGGCTCGACGACGTCTTCGAGGGTGTCTCTTTCTTCGCCTAATGTGGCGGCGATAGCTTCTATACCGGCGGGGCCGCCGTCGTAGACGTTGACGAGGGCACGTAAGACGGCCCTGTCCAATTCATCCAGGCCTAACGGGTCGATCTGCTCCATCTTCAGGGCACTTTCGACGATGGCGGTACTGAGGAGGCCGGTGCCCTTGACCTGGGCATAGTCACGGACGCGCTTTAGCAGGCGATTTGCGACGCGTGGTGTGCCGCGGGAGCACTGGGCGATCAATTCGAGCGTCCCGGGGTCGCACTGCAAGGTGAGCAGCTCGGCTGATCTGGCTAAAATCGTTGTCAGCTCCTCGGCGCTGTAGAAATCCAGATGATAGAGCATTCCGAACCTGCTGCGCAAGGGGGCGCTGAGCAGGCCGGCCCGCGTCGTTGCGCCGACCAGAGTGAAACGCTTTAACGGGAAATTTATCGTCTTTGCGTGCAGGCCGCTGTCAACCGTGAAATCGACCTTGAACTCCTCCATCGCCGGGTAAATGAACTCCTCGACCGGCGTGCTGAGGCGGTGAATCTCGTCAATGAAGAGCACATCGCCGGTGCCTATATTGCTCAAAAGGCCCATCACGTCACCGGCCTTGACCAGAGCCGGGCCCGATGAGCACCGGATTCTGGCCCCCATCTCGTTGGCCACGACGTTCGCCAGGGTGGTCTTGCCCAGGCCGGGCGGACCGTAAAATAAGATATGCTCCAACGGTTCGGCCCGCTGCTTGGCCGCCGCTATGGCGATTGCAAGCTTCTCCCGCACGTTGGCCTGGCCCACGCATTCGTCCAGAGACTTGGGGCGAAGCGAAACGTTGAAGCTCTCTTCCTGCTCGCTCAAGGACTGCCCGGTTATGATTCTGCCTATCGCCATAATAAAGAAACTTGAAGCTTAAAGTGCCAAGCTAAAAACTTTGTTTCAAAACTCAACACTTTTGAATTTCACACTGTGTTTTTGCACTTTGGGCTTTACGTTTTACGCTTACACTTCGACGCCTTGCTTTAATCTGTACACCAAGGGCACGAGCGCCTCGGCTGAATCCACGTCGGGGTGTCTCTGGGACGCCAGCTCGATCAGCTCCATCGCCTCGGCCCTCTTTTCGCCCCAGGCAATAAGTATCTCGAGCGCCTCGGCCTGGTAAGGCTTGAACCTGAGCTCGGCGGGCCCGGCGGGCCCGGCGCCGATTGCAAAGACTTGCAGCTTGCCCTTAAGCTCGGCAATAATCTGCTGGGCCATTCTCTTGCCCACCGACGGCAGTGACATCAGTATCCTGGCATCCCCATCTTCTATCGCCGCTGCTATCGTAGCTATCGGAACGCTGAGCGAGCGAAGGCCCTTTTTTATGCCTATCCCCTTGACGCTGGTGTACTTTTTGAAGAAATCTCGCTCGCCGGCGTTCAGGAATCCGACCATTCGCGGTATCATATTTCCGCCGCCCGGCGTACCCTCGTAATACTCCATAGTGCAGAGCGAGATATCCGAGCCGATCTTATCCGCCAGCGCATTGACGCAATAACTCGGAAGCATCACCTCATAGCCAATCGCCCCGACCTGAACAAGGGCACTGTCGGTATCGAGCTTGAGAAGTTTTCCTTCAATTGTTGCTATCATAAGCCAATTGATTATTTTCTATTGATAATTTAATGCTTTTTCCATTCATCACTTATCAAACAGCAATGCTGTTTATCGAATTCGCACAGCACAGGGCGGCGGCTATGGCATCGGCGACGTCGTTGGGCTCGGGCAGCTCCGGCAAGGCCAGAACCGTCTGAATCGTTCTTTGGACCTGCTCTTTGGACGCCCTGCCGTTGCCGGTGAGCGACTTTTTTATTCGCGTGGCGCTGAAGCTCTTTATCTCAATACCCGCCTCGGCACACTTCTGTAGTATAACGCCTCTCGCGTGTCCCATCAATATCGCGGTCTTGGGGTGGGCGTAATGCGAGTACAATTCCTCCACCGCGACAACGTCGGGCTCGAAATGCTCCAGCAGCGATTGAGTATCCTCGGCTATCCGGTTGAGCTTCTCTTCTATCGGCAGGCCGAGGTCCGTGCGGATAACTCCGGCCTCGATCAGCTTCTCGGCTCGACTACGCTCGGGACAAGCCTCGCCCGAGGCCACCTCCATACAGGCATAGCCGCAGACCTGCAAACCAGGATCTATTCCGAGTATTCTCATTTCCACCTCCACTGGGTCCCATCCGGCTTATCTTCGAGCACAACGCCGGCGTCGTCCAGTTTGGCACGGAGCTCATCGGCCCTGGCGAAATTCTTGTTCTTGCGAGCTTGGCTGCGCTGGGCTATCACAATCTTGACAACCTCATCGATGCGTTCCTCATGAGCCGGGCCGGCCTGGCCGTATTCATCTTTCACCACCCCCAGCACATCTGCCCCTAATTCGCCGAACAGCTCGTTGACCGCGCTGAGCGTGTCGGCCGTGGGATTACCTTCTTCGAGCAGTTTGTTTGCCAGGCGAACCAGCTCAAATACGACCGACAGCGCAATCGACGTATTCAGATCGTCGTTCATTGCCGCCTGAAATTTCTCAGTCAATTCCGTCAGTTGGTCCGCCACTTCCTCGTCGGCCTCGCCCTCGCTCGCCTGGCCCAGCCTCTTTCGGACGGCCTTGACCGCCTCGCTTATCTTCTCAAAGCCGCTCTGGGCCGCGAACAAGGCCGCATCGGAAAAGTCCAGCGGGCTTCTGTAGTGGCTGTTCAAAATCAACTGCCTTATCGCAAGCGGGTCGTAGCTTCGGGTAAGCCGCTCGTGGGCACCTGAAAAGGCCTGCTTGAGCGTTATGGAGTTGTTCAGAGACTTGCCCATCTTCTGTCCGTCAACGGTCACCATATTATGGTGCAGCCAGTATTTGACGAACTGGATGCCGTTGGCGGCTTCGGACTGGGCGATTTCGCACTCGTGATGGGGGAACTGGTTCTCCAGCCCGCCGCCGTGGATATCGATGGTCTGGCCCAGATACTTCATACTCATCACCGAGCATTCGAGATGCCATCCCGGATAGCCGGCCCCCCAGGGGCTCGGCCACTGCATAATATGGT
>JAGMDR010000463.1 GCA_023128595.1 Planctomycetota bacterium
ACAATCGAACAGGCCGTCGAAAGGGCCGGAACAAAAATGGGTAATGCCGGCGCCGACGCAGCACGGACGGCTATGGAAATGGCCAACGTAATCGAACAGATTCAGGATTGATTATTGCCAAGTGAATAAGAGGCCGGCACGTGGATAGAAGAACAAGGGCCAGAGAGCTTGCAATCCAGGGTTTATACCAGCTCGATGTGCAGGGCCCGGACGTGTTTGAGTTTTTGGGTGAGTTCTTTATTGAAACAGACGCGGACGATTATATCCGCTCGCTCGCCTCCGACTGGACGAAGGGAACCTGGGAGAACCTGGCAGACTGTGACGAGCTTATTACTGCCTCGACGATAAAGTGGCAGTTTTCAAGACTCTCTCCGGTTGATAAGAGTATTCTAAGGCTGGCGGTTTATCAGTTGAAGCTCTGTCGTGAAATTCCGCCTAAGGTAGTGATAAACGAGGCCATCGAGCTTGCCAAAAAGTTCAGCACCGATAAGTCGCCTGGCTTTGTAAATGGGGTGCTCGATGCCGTCTTAAAAAAGCTTGTGGCCCGCGACTCGTGACTCGCGGCGTCAGGCCGGCTTATGAGGAGTTAATCAGGCAATCAGCCGGGCACAAGCAAGGAGATAGGGGTCACGGACGACGAACAACGAATATGAGAACAATCGCAGTACTGAACCAAAAAGGGGGCGTGGGCAAAACGACAACGGTAGCCAATACGGCGGCGGCCCTTGCCGCTATGGGCTCGAAGGTGGTCGCTATCGACCTGGATCCGCAGGCGCATCTGACAATACACCTCGGTCTCGAGCCGCAAACCATCAGGACAGGCTCATATAAGGTCCTGACCCAATCGGCCAAAGTCGGGCAGGAGATCTTACTGACGCGGCTCAACCTCTGGCTGCTGCCCGCAAATATCAACCTGGTCGGCGCCGAAACCGAGCTGGTCAGCGTTGTCGGCAGAGAGACCATTCTGCGAGAGGGCCTTGAAGAGGTCGAAGACGAATTCGATTACTGTTTCATCGACTGCCCCCCTTCACTCGGACTGCTGACGCTCAACGCCCTGGCCGCGGCCCAGGAGGTCCTGATACCCTTGCAGCCGCACTTCCTGGCCCTCCAGGGATTTGGAAAGCTGCTTCAAACGATCGAGCTCGTCAACAGGAGAATCAATCCGGACCTGAAGGTCGAAGGTGTTTTGCTTTGCATGTTCGACACGCGGGCCTCGCTTCCGAGTGAAGTCCGGGCCGATATCGAGCAGTTCCTCGAAAATGCCCGCGGCACGAACTGCGCCTGGGCGAAAGCCAGGATTTTGCCGACCTTTATCCGAAGGAACATCAAGCTGGCCGAGGCGCCCAGCTATGGAAAAACGATCTTCGAATACGAGCAGAATTGCCACGGCGCAGAAGACTATATGAAAGTTGCGCAATTCATACACGGCCGGTCCCAGGCGACCGCACAGCCTGCTGCCGCCGACCAGAGCAAGGCCGCCCCTGATTCGCCCGAACCGCCCCAGCAGCCGCACCCCATCGAGAAATGCCCCGGCCGGGAACAACCTCAAGCCGCCCCTGGCCCGATACCCCAGACCAATTCGCAGGGGCCGCCTCAGCCGAACCCGCAAGCGGCCAGCACGGATCAGAATCAAGACCGGCCCCCCATCGAGATCAGACCAATCGCACTGTCTGAAAACAACAATCAGCCCTTGCAATCCCCACAAACAACCACGCCGAATCAGCAGGCGGATCAGGCCGAGGATCAGCAAAAGCCCCAAATACAAATCAGATCAGTCCCGCAGCCGGGCGCGAACATACCCCCATCCAAGCCTGCCGAGACCACAGCGACCCGGAATCCGCCGCCGGCCCAAGAACAATAGGAACCTTACTCAACTTCCAGAACCACAACAGACTTTGCCGGCAGCGTCGCGGTCAGAACGTTGCCATCGAGTTTAAAATCCCTGAAAGCGGCTGGCTCGACGGCTTGTGGATTGTCAAAAGTATTATGAGCGGTCATAGTCGCGGCGGTCAAAACCCGGCCGGAGACCTTCTTAGCCCCGGTGTCCCGAAGCTCGCAGACAAGCTCCACAGTGTTTTTAGGGTCCAGATTGCAGATCGATATATGAATCTTACCCGATTTGTCCTTTGACGCCGAAACGTTCAGTGCCGGAATGTTGCTCTCGCCGAGCTGATAATCGGCGCATTGCAGCTCAGTCGCAAGCAGCGTAGCATCGTGATGGACCTTGTACATCTCAAAGACGTGATAGGTGGGCGTAAGAACCATCTTTTCGGCCTTGGTAAGAATCATCGCCTGCAGGACGTTGACCGTCTGGGCGATATTGCTCATCTTCACGCGATCACAGTGCTTATTGAAAGCGTTGAGGAATATAGCGGCAGAAACTGCATCGCGAAGTGTGTTCTGCTGGTACAGAAAGCTTGGATTTGTACCGGGCTCGGTGTCCCACCACGTACCCCACTCATCCACTAACAAGCCGATACGTCCACGCGGGTCGACCTTGTCCATTATCTCGATACTGTTTTCCAGCAACGGGTAAATGGTGAGCGTGTTCTTCATCAGTGCAAACCACTCGGTCTCATCGAACTGCGTCGCACTGCCCTTTCGCGTCCAGTTGCCTGACCCCCGGACATAGTGATGCAGACTGATTGCACCGGTGTGTCGATTGGCACGTTCCATAACGACACGCATCCAGTGGTAGTTCTCACTGCCGGGTCCACATGCAACCTTGACAATTCGGTTGCCGGAGTAGCTGCGCACATAGGTCTGGAAGCGATTGTAGAGATCGGCGTAGTACTCGGCAGTCATGTTCCCTCCACAACCCCAGTTTTCATTACCTACGCCGAAGTACTTCACCCGCCATGGCTTTTCTCGACCATTCTTCCGGCGAAGATTGGCCATCTCACTGTCCCCGTCGAACGTCATGTACTCGACCCAGTCCTGCATCTCTTCGACCGTTCCGGAGCCAACGTTACCTGCGATGTACGCTTCACATCCGAGCTGTTCACACAGGTCCAGAAACTCATGGGTGCCGAAGGCGTTGTTTTCCGTGACCATGCCCCAGTGGGTGTTGACCATAGTGGGGCGTTTTTCTCGCGGCCCGATGCCGTCTTTCCAGTGATACTCGTCGGCGAAGCAGCCCCCCGGCCAGCGCAGCACCGGTATCTTAATCCGCTTCAATGCCTCCACCACGTCGTTGCGAATGCCGCGGGTGTTGGGGATAGAAGAACCCTCGCCAACCCAGAAACCGCCGTAGATGCACCTGCCCAGGTGCTCGGAAAAGTGGCCGTAAATGTTCCTGTTGATTTTTTCTTTGCCCTTGTCGGCGCGAACTACCAGCTTGTTCACCGTTGACTTGCCCGGGCCGGCGCTGCCGGCGGCAGGTTCGCTCGCCGTCGAGTTTTCCTGCTCGGCATTATACACGGCCGAGGTCGATGCACAGCCAATCAACAATATCGCCGATAGAAGAACCGCTGTGTTTTTGGCTGCTATGATTCCAAACAGCCATTTCTTGAACTTACCTTCTTTCATTTTCTTATCCCTTCCATGAAATTTTAGAAGCCTATCACTCACATCCCCGCAACTACTACCGCGTTTCATAAGCCCAACGACTATACCGTCATTTCGACCGAGCGCAGCAAGCGGAGAAATCTGTCAAAACAAGTTTCATCCATATCCCCCAAACGCCAACTACTTTGCAAGATGTCTTCTTTCGGCCCGGAGTGACTTTGGAGCGATATGAGCTGCGGGCTACTTTTCTTCTTCGATCTCTGCCGCTTGAGCCTTCAATGCCTCTACGGCCTCGCGGGCCGCCTTGAGTTTCTCGACCAATTTGGGATGATCTCGCTTAATCCGGCGAGAAAGCCACTCGTCGGTCTCTTCGAGTTCATCCAGCACGCTCTCCATTCGCTTGATCTTGCTTGTGATCAACTGCTTCTCGCTGCCAATCTTCCGGAGGTAGAGCTCATTCTCCAGAATCGGCAGATCTATTTCGATTTGACGAATCTTGCGGTCAAGCACCTGCTTCCCGGCTTCTAAGGTGAGCTGTTTGAGAACCTCGCTGCACTGCTCCCGGACTTGGTTATCGTAGTTCATCCCCTTGGGAATGGCCCAGTCGTCTGTGCGGAAGGTGGGCGCCGGCAGCCGGTTGCGGCCTACCATGTTACCGGTCGGCCAGTTGGCCCATCCATAGCGAACGGCAACCGGGTCCTCGACCAGATCACTCCAGACCTCGAGACACCATTTTCCGTCGAGCTTGGCGTGCCTGGCCTCGGCGGGGTACCAACGCCTGTCTTCGCCGGCGATGATGAATCCCAGAAACTCCGCCTTGCCTTCTCTGGCACAGGGGAGCACGAGCCAGGAAGGTGGCTCCCTATCCGGATTAATCATGCCCTCAACGACGGGATCGACGTCGAAGAACAGATAAAGCTTGCCAGCCTTCTTCTTCATCTCGCGATATGTCGGTCCACGGTGCATAACCGGTTTGTCGTAAACGTTGGCCAGTGCCCACAGCGATGCGTATTCGGCCACAGGCAGCTTCTCGGCGGGATGGATATACGAGTTTCCGGTGGGGTAGGTGGCGATCATGCCGGCGTTGGCGTCGCCGGCAAGGGCACGGCGCTGGATGTCGCGAACGATCGCGTAACCCTGCGCAACGGTGGCCACTTCGGGGTCCATTCCGAAGGTGCCCCATCCGGGCTGACTGATGCACCCGAACGGAAGATTCTCATCCCCGAACGCCTTCCGGAAAGAAACAACCACCTTCGGAAACGTATATTCATATCGAGTCCAGCGCATGAAGTTATTGTTCTCGCCCTGGTAATATAGCACACCACGGATGCCGAGGTCCCGAATGGGAATGATCGTTGCGTTGAACAAGCCGGCCGGCGGACTCCACCCGCTACGCGGATCACCCGGCTTCTTCGGCAGACGCAGCTTCGGCTCATTCTTACCGTCGGCCTTCGCCTGGGCCACTTTCTTCTCGTGCTCGACCTTGGCTTGTTCGCAGGCCTGCTCCCAATCGGCCACGATTTGCTCGACCTTCTTCGGGTCCTCCCACGTCGTGGTCTCCGCGTCATACTCCCTCAACACAGTTGTCATGATCTCACTGTCAACGCCGTCCAGCTCCTCCCGCAGACACCACGTCTGGCCCGTCGTCCCCCCTCGCGCGACGTTGATGATGCCCACCGGAACCTTAAGGTATCTATGCAGGTACATGCCGTACAGGTAGGGAACCGCCGAGAATCGCTGTTTTTCGACCGTCTCGGGCGAACAGACGTGCCAGGAGACATCCTTGTTGATGTCATCCAGGGGTTTGTACCAGGAGTCGTCCCAGGCGACGTATCGCAAGCCGGGGAAATCGGCCGAGGTCGCCTCGCGGTCCTTGCGGTTGAAATTGGACCAGCCCATGTTGCTCTGTCCGGCGCAGACCCAGATCTCGCCGATCAAGACGTTCTGCACGGCGATCACAATTTCACCGCTGCGAGCGATGATCCAGGTCGGCTGAAAACCGGCCCTGGCCGGCTCGAACTCTACCGACCAAGGACCGTCTGCGCCGGCTTTAGTCTCCAGTGTCCGGGCTGTCAGCTTGGGCGGATTCTTCTCCACGTACCGAACCGTCACCGAGTAACCGTCGTCCTCTTCCCGCACTGCCGGTCGGCGAGTCCTGCTCCGGGCTTGCGTTTCGAGAACCGCGGCCACGGCCTTCTCGCCCGTGGCAGGGTCCTGAGTCAAGCTTACCGCCACTTTGGCGCCGGGCTGGGCCCAGCCCCAAACCTTGATTGGCCTGGCTTGCTGCAGGACCATGTTGTCGGTGAATATCCTGGCGAAGCGGAACGTCGGCGGCTCGGGCCTCACCGGCGCCGCACTCAGCGTGGCGGCCAGAGCCATGCAGAGCGACAAGATGGCAGATTTACTGATCGTGTGCATTTTAATCTTCCTTTCTTTAGTCTGTATTCGACGGTAGTAAGCATCGTCTGGAGTAACGTTCTCCAGAGCTTCATCATACCCCTGACTGTTACAGACAGCAACCGGCATAAGCCGGATGTGTCATATCTGCTCGACTGCCAAAAAAGCCTGCTGCATCAATCCTGCTTGCGCTTGCCTTTGCTGTCTTTCGCGGTTAGCAGCCCCCGTCCGCGCATCCAGTCTGCGCAGCGAA
>JAGMDR010000464.1 GCA_023128595.1 Planctomycetota bacterium
TGTGCCTCTGGGGCCCCGAACGATTTTTCTCGGTCATACGATACCCCAATCTCACCTATCCATTTCCCGGATGAACCAAATTTACAACGCTGGACTATATTGACGAAATCAGGGTTCCTGGAGATGTGTTTTCCGAACCTGCCAACGAATACTGGGCACTCGTGAGCCTTCGACATGGACTTAATTTTCTGTACCGTCAAGCTGCTCAGTGCAACGAGGCCGTAGGGGCAACGGTTAAATCCAAAGGTCAAGTGTATGGTCACCGGTAATGACCCGATACTCGCAGGTGTCCCTCAAGACTTGCTGACGTGTGCATTTCATTGGTACGCAATTTCGGCTTATCAGTACGTTAGAACGGTTGGGGCAATCGCTTACCGGCAAGATAACACGCGGCCATCGAATCACGACAGGTAATTGTTAAAATGGTGCAGTGAAAAGAATCTGCCTAAAAAACCAGGGATTTTAAGGCTGGTGAGACCGATAAATAGCGTTTTAATGAAATTTATGGCGATCTGTAAGGTCTTTTCTACATGAGACTTATAACATGATTTCAATTTTTTTATAAATTTACTAAATTCACAAAAAATAGCCGTTGCTATTCACTGCACGTTAAAAGTTCAGTTTGTTCCAGAGAATGGAGAATACGCTTATGCTTAGGTCTGTTTCCTGTTTTGGTGATTTTTTACAATAGCGCTAAACACCTTTCGTTAACTTCTTCGTTTATTGAACAAGTTGAAATAAACTAAAAGCGCATCATTTGTTTTGTTAAATCCCTCCCGCAATCCTGCCCTGCATATCCTCAAAGCTCACTCGTCATCCAAAGCCTCGACCTGGCGGTTACTGGCCTTGCTGTTATCTCTTCTTGCCGGTTATGTTTGCCGCCTCGGCCGTCGGAAAGTATTTCTGGCAGTCGCTCCAAGAAGGCAGGTTTTTAAGGGGCTGAAGTGCGTTATGACATGGACACAGTTATTAGTCTTCTTTCAAGCTTGTCAATAAATCGTCGTATGTCTTTTTTGTCGCCTTCAATGTCATCCTATTATGGCGTCCTTCATCTCGGAGGGTGAGGTTTGTTGCTTTTTTTCACAGAGTTTTTTCATGGCCTCGCCCATACCGTTGCCAATGAGGAAGTACGTCTCTGCATTTAGATTCCAGTGGTATCCCTGCCTTCCGGGCGAGAGTTCGGGCGGTCGGAAGAAATCCCTGGTCTCGACACAGGTCACATTGCCCTTGAATTCTTTGTACTTGGCCGGCGCGGCTTGGGCTTCCATGATTTTCAATCTTCTGGAGATCTTCTGGTCCCAACCGCCAAACCCGCTGTTGGCGATGACAAACGGCAGGTCTTTGACGCCGAGGGCCTTGCGGATGTCACGGATGAAGTTGGCGAGATTTTTTTCGTACTCGTTGCTGGGGTCGACGCTGCAGCCGTCGTTCCAGCCCTGGTGCCAGCCGAGGCCTGCGATTTCATATCCGGCGCCATCGTAGCCGGGGAAGTGCTTCTTGAGGTTGGCCAGCACATCCTTTATGTGCTTTAGCATCTCGGTATAGTAAGGCCCGACTTCGCCACCGGAGGACGGGGGACGGAAATCCTTTGCGAGAGACTTGCCGCCCCAGGCGGTCTTGATGAGCAGTACCTGGTTGTCGAAGCAATCGCCCATGATGTGTCCGAACTGAAACTCCGGGCCTATTCTGTCGGGCCTGGCCCCGTAGCCGACGGTGAG
This sequence comes from Planctomycetota bacterium, assembly GCA_023128595.1. GTDB lineage: Bacteria > Planctomycetota > Phycisphaerae > Sedimentisphaerales > Anaerobacaceae > DAOVRL01. The sequence goes on from JAGMDR010000464.1 coordinate 1,719, forward strand.
TCCGCCTTTGCGGCCGAGGTACCAGATCCACACATCGTCACGCACGACCCACTGTCCATTCTTATCAACGGTGTGCTTGTATTGCTTTGCCGTGGCTGGGTTTTTGACCAGGTATTCCAGGGTCCCTTTTCCCTCGTTCTTGGCGGGGTCCATTTTGATCTTGCCCTGTCCTTCCATATTCGACTGTCCTGCCAAGATAAAGACCTTCAGCGGGCTTTTCCCGGCCCGAACAGTGTGCACAAGGGTCAGCACGGCCAGCGCCGCAAGAAGCGCCTTGCTTGTTATCTGTTTGTTCTCAAGTGTCATATTAACCTCCTTTGGGGAATACCATACAGGGCAAGCCCGCATGAGCCTGCTACTCTATGGCAACTCATCGAATCACCAGTAACACACCACTGCTTTTTCATTCAATGGGTAAGATACTCCGTGAGGATTTGGGTGCCTTACCCGGTTCTATGTCTATCTGCAGGACCACTTACTTTTTCTCAACGAGCCAGATGTTGCGAAACTGAATAGTGTGTCCATGGTCCCGGAGCTGGATGGGTCCTTTCGTGCGATGTTTGGATTTCGGGATTTCATAGGTATCGAGCACATTTGGCAGTATCTTACCCTTTATCCGGCAACCGGACAAGTGTTTTCCGACAAAAGTCGCCGAATCGACCACGATATTACTGTCCGGCTTGGGTGCTGTGACGACGAGAGAAAGGACGTTTGAGAAAATTTTCTCCAGAGGGCTTATTAGATTAGACAGCCTTGTTGGGATATGGTATGTTGTGTTTTCGGCAGATATTGGACTTAAGCTGACTCGTAGATATGAAATTGAGTTCGGGAAACCTCTTTGAAAGGGGCCAAAATGAACGGCAAAAAGAAACAGTTTAGGGTAATCCTTCTCCTGGCAAGTCTCTTGGTGCTCGGGCTGATTATGCTGAATGGGTGCAAAGAGAAGGAATCTGAGCCTGCGCCTGCTGAGCCTAACGAGGTTGCCGCTGCGGTAACCTGATAGACTCCCCTGCCGGACAATTGCTCAGGCCGGGCCGGGTTAGCCTTGCTGAGATAACGCAGATAACCCTCTAACTTCCACGGCAGCGAGCCAAGTGCTCAATTATCGGGGACTTTTCGATGGAACGTGGAGAATAGGGGCTATCGTCTTGGGGTCCTGTCTTGCGGGGTCGCAGAACCCGGTGTTTTTGCGCTCTCCATAGAGGCCAAAAAACTCCCCCGCAATCCCTGGGACGATTACGGTCGTGGGGTGGCTTCTTGCCTTGCCGGTAGGGATTTGGTACAATGAATATACGGTGGGTCGGGGTTATTTCCTCTCTCTCCTCTCTCCCTCCGCGCCCCGGCTCACCTTTTATCTGATACCACCGAGAGCGGCGGTCCTTCTGCCGAAAGCCTTGAATACAGCCCGGCTCAAAACACGTGGTGACTACCGGATTTTGGCCAAATGGGGTTTGCGGACTTTTTGCCTGCCATCGGCGCAGCCCGTTACAGGGACACTCAACATCGGCGCAGCCCGTTACAGGATATTCAACATCGGCGCCCTTTGTCGGTTTAGGCCAAAAACAACGGGGCCCGTGCCACAACGGCACAGGCCCCGGTAAATCAATGTTCCAGTGATGTCGGTTCGGCCCGACTACGGCCAGAGCACCACATCAAGCCATGCATCGAGCAGCCGAGCATAGTCCTTGAAGTTGATCGTCTCATCGTCGAACAGGTCAGTATCTTCAGTCGTTGTCAGAAGCAGCAGCAACGGCTGAGTTGCCGTTCCTGCCCGACCTGCAAGGCTCGCTACTTCTGCCTGCTCAAGGGCGCGGCTGTAGATCCGCAGCTCGTCAATTTGCCCTATGAAAGGTCTCTCATTGAACGGACCTTTACCGATTCTAACGTCGGTGTCGCTGGAGGTATTGACGTCATTGTCGACGAGGGAGGACGGAGCCTCGAGCAAACCATCAACGTACAGCTTGAGGTCCGCGACGCGCGGCGAGCCGGCACTCGCTAAGACCACTGCGACATGATGCCACTGGTCGTCGCGCAGGTCCGTCTTGCCCACGGTAGAGCCGGTGGCAACCTCTAAGCGGACGGCCCCGGCGACGAAACCGGCTGCCTCGTGTTGAATTCGCCATATCCATTTGAGGGCGCTGGTATTCATTCCCCAGATCACAATTTCTCCGGGGATTGCCGTCTTTATCCAGGCGGTACAGGTCCGATCCTGCGTGCCGGTAACGCCTTTGTAGCCGGTGACCTCTGCAAAGTTTGTCCCGTCGAAATCAACTGCGAGCGTTCCGACCTTGCCGACCGCGTAGGATATCGTGCCGTTCGGGTCGGCGTGGCGCAAATTGGCGGAGCTGTCGAGCAAGTTGTCCTCGAAGGCGTAATGCGCCTCGAGATTGGCGTCACTCACCGAGTCGGCGACGGTAAAATCGTAGCCGCTGATGAGCCAGTCGTCTGTCAGTATCTCAAGGTCCCCATAGCCAACATCGCAACTATAGTCGAAGTCGGCCGGTGATTTTGCCCGCAAGGGGAAACATCTGGGGACATAGAGCCTGATATCGTCGAAGTACAATGTACCCGAGCCGCCATCCGCAGTTGAGCCTTCAATACCTATGCCGATAGCAATGCTCTTGACATTATTGACGTCCACGCCGGTGAAGTCCGAAAGCGCAATGATCCACTCGTGCCACGATGCGTCATTGATGTCAGCCGGATCTTCGTCATCATACTTGCCGTAGGCCACCTTGAACTTGGCGCCGGTAGTGGCGTCTTCGAGCTCCACCCAGAGCGACTCGATCGTATTGTTTGGCTCGCCATAGAACTGCAGCGACAGCGCCTTGGCACCGCCTAAAGTCCAATCCGGGCCGATTTGTGTTAGCGGCTGCAAATCAGAAATCTCTGCTTTGGCCTTTGAGTAATGCTCCAGCGGGTTGTCAGGATTGGCCGTATTCGCGGGGTTATTATCACCGTGAACTTCGCCATCGTTGTCATAAA
>JAGMDR010000465.1 GCA_023128595.1 Planctomycetota bacterium
GCGTGCCGGGCGAGTGTGCCAGCAGTTCGTTAATCACCACGTCTCCGGGGTTGGGGATAATGCCGCTGTCGTCGGAGCCGGGCGAGCCGCCGGAGTATGCACTCGCACGCCAGGAGTCTTTTTCGCCCCAGCTATTCGGGTCGCCGTTGGCCGGGTCTATTATGGTCAGAGAGAAGCCCTCGCCATCGGTGATTGGACGCCAGTCGTCTCCGTACTTAAAGTCTTGAATAGTCCGGCCGACGGCGTCGGCCAGTTCGATCCTTTCCCCGCCGTTATCCAAGCTGCCGGTGTATTCACCGGCGATAACACCCGAAAAACCGGGATACTGAGGATCAAAGGCCACGTGATTCTTAACGACCAGCACGTACTCGCCCGCCCCAAGTTCCACTTTCCCGAATGTAAAGTCGATGCCGTTGGTAAAACGCACCAAATTCAGATTTATGGGCGCCTCTCCGATGTTCTTCAGCTCGATGAATTCCTCGTTCGGATCGTTCGGGTTACCGGTATCCTGCGGATGGTACATAATCTCGGTGATACGAAGGCTTTCCGCAACCGGCCCGACCGCAAAGACCGCCTCGTTCAGCGCGCTCCAGGTCCTGCTGCTCAGCGCGCGGGCCTTCAGACACGTGCTTTCCGTAAGGTTAATCGGACCGGTATATTCAATCACACTATCGGAAACATTGCCCGGTGTGTTCTCGCCGGCTTCCAGCTCGATACACATCAAAAAATCGGAACTGGTCAATGCGTCGTTCAAACCGTGGATAGCCAGCAGATTATTGCCCGTTTGCAGCTCGCCCAGGTGGGCGCTAATATCGAAGTTGTCGAACTCAGCCGTCGCCTCGCGGTAGGTATCGGCCTCGGAGTTCCACTCCGGCTCTCCGGAAAAGTTGATCTCCTCCAGCTTCGTACCATTGAGATAGGCGATAAAACCATCGTCATAACGCATCTTCAGCGTCATATAGTTGAAATCGGATGGGTCACCGGCAAACGTAAAGGGAATACGGATATAACAGGATGTGTTCACCTCAGCCATCGGTGTTTTGACGTCGATGTCAATGTAACTATTGTAATCCGAACCTCTGTCGTAGCCCACCCCGCCGCTGCCGCTGATCCACGTGCGATCATCAAAACCATAATCACTTCTCCATGTGTCATCACCGGGACCAGTCTCGGTGGGAATAAGCACAGTCTTGGCTTCCTCCTCGTCCACCAGCATCATCGTCGTTGACGAACCGCCTCCACCAGTAATCACCCGCGGGTCGGCCCCGTTGATGGTGTACCAGATCGCCCCTGCCGGGGCCGTCATCGACAGCGGCTCACTCGGAGCTATCTCGCCGCCGTGCCGGCTGAATGTGGGGGCGTCGATACTGGGGAAAATACCCGCATCACGCATCTGCTGAATAACTATATCAGTTCGTAAATTGCCATGATCGAATTTAATCCAGTCAACGTATTGTTGTAAGGAATCGGGAGTGTAGGTTCCCCCTGATCCATCCTGTGACCATCGGGCACATTCGGGGATAATTGTTCTTGCTATGCGATTAGTCAATTCAGTGAAATCGGCCTGAACCCGGGTAGGGGTAAGCATCCCGTCATTAAAGAAGTGTTTCTGAGCACGATCTGCAAGCCGTATTTTGAAATCTTCGTGCCGTGTTAATGAGTTCAACATATTGCCCGGTCCACCGTTATCGATAGTATTGCCGTTCAATCTACGCATAAGGAAGTCATTGTCCCACATAAAGAACATAAATTTGTTGCCGGCTTCCCGCCTCCGGCCGGCGATCCAGTTGTGATGCGGGTACCAGTCATGATCATTTCCCCCGTAGAAGTTCAAGAGCATGTAGTCGATATAATTATCGATATCCATGTACTCCTGTACAATTTCGTAGTTGTTAGTGTTGGCAACCATGTAGTTCCAGGCCACTCTGTCTCCCTCCGCAACAAAGATACCACTACGACCTTTCATAATATCATAATCTTCTTCCTCGCCGCCTAAATAAGTAGCCATATAGTCGGCGGTAGGCCTTTCCATCAGATGATACTGTCCCCAATAGACACCATTGAGATACATATGCACAAATTTCCCTCGTAATGAGAGGTGTCCCATTTCTATTTGTCGGTCAAAGCAATAGCGATTACGCACGTAGGTCCCCTTAGAATGGGGGTAGCCGCCGTACCAAAGGGCATCATGGCTTCCGTTACGCAAAATAATCTGGTTGAAACTATCGGTGGCATCATCTCCGCCATAAGGGGTATCGCCAAACAGGTCAAATTCGAGCCGACTTGGTCCATAAATGCTCTTGAAGCTTATCCGCAAAGCTTGTTTTAGATAATGGTCAGTATATTGTCCGCCGAAACGCTCAACGCAAGCATTTGCCTGAAAGCCGTCCCGGCCGTCTGGGAAGATCATTTCGATTGAGGTCGGCACTTCAGGCGGACTCTGAATAGGTTCGTTAGGGATGGTGTGAGGTGTTACCAGTGAGATAGTAGGAATCTCCAGTAGGGCATCGCGCATTTGCGGCCCCCAAACGGGATTTTGCGTTATGTTGGTGGACATCTTGGGGTGGTCGATGACGTTATCAAGAAAAATGTAGGTGTGGGTATCTACATCGGTCGGCTTCCAGCCCGTCTTAAACGCCATTGCCCGAAGGCACGTAGTCGTGTTTACGGGAACCGGACCTGTATATTCCTGGCCGACTGTCTCGCTCTCGCTCGGGGCACTGTCGTTAGTAGTGTATTTTATCGTTGCGCCTTTGGTCTCGGTGGCGATAGTCACCGAGAACTGCGTATCGTAAAAGCCGCGATTATGGCTGAATTTCGTATCGGCCACAGCGCCAAGGTAAGCATCGTTATTTTCCCATCCCGGACTCGGATAAGGGAAAAACCGCCAGTTGTCGCTGGCATCGCGCCCGTAGGAAATATCATTTGTCTGGTCGCCGAAATCGACGCTGTCAATCAGGCTTTCGTCGTCGGTATCGTACAGAGAAATCTTATCTCCGCCGGCGCTGAGCTTGAAGTTCGTATGCAGCGGCCCATCGTTTACGTCATTATCAGTCCAATCATCAGCCCAAATCAGCAGATAACCGCCGGGGGCAATAGTGGTCAGAGGATTATTGCCGGGAAACTCCCATTCGTTGTCATCGCCATCTCTCAGGTGCATACCAGCGGCATCAATTGCCTCGTCACCCGAGTTGAAGATTTCTATCCAGTCATCATATTCGCCATGCTCATCTTTGGCGTTGCCTTCGGGTGGGTTCAGGGCATTGCCGCTATTGGACGCCATGAACTCGTTGATTTCGAGCGGGTGCTTGTAAGCCGCCCTAACGGCGGTTATCAAATCTCCATTGACGTAGATTTCTGCGTCCGCCGGCTTGGCCCAGATGTCAATTGACTTGAACTCAATGGTGTTGAAGCCGACCTCCAGCTCATCTAACCTCTGGCCGGTGTCCTGCCACGGACCGCCATCGACCCGCCATTTCGCGCCGAGGTTGATGGCCGCCTTGGGAGTGATTTCAACTTCCACCGAACCGGTGCGCTCTCCTACCTCACCCCAGTGCATCGCTATCACGGAGAAGTCGGCCATATTGACTTCGTCTTGGCCGACGAGGTTGGCGGGGCTGCCAGGGCCGTCCAGCCAGAGATCGGCCATAACCTTCAGGTCAAGCGAATTGATCCGACAGTCTGCAAACAGGTCCCCTTCCGGGCAGGCGGCTTTGACAGGACCGCCCAATAGCAAGAGTAATACAAGGGCCGGCAGGGCGTTTCTCATAGACTTGAGCACCTTCTATACTTATCTCCTTCCTCACGTGCTTTATGCCCACAGGGGCGTTGCGTAATTCAAAGAAGAAAGCCTGTCACATGACAAAAGGAGGCTTTCTGTGCGCTCTTTGGCTGCTCGCAACACCTAATCGATTCTAAATAACTCGTGCAGCGATGTCAAGCAAAAAGGCCTCGCAATGACAGGGAAACTCAGTTTTATACCCCCCTGAACGGTTACATTTGTTCTCTGGACATGGCCTTGCCTCAAGCGAATTACTCCTGGAGGTTGCGCAGCACTTTTTCCACTATCAGACGTTCGACCTCAACGGCCCATTGACCGCCCCGAGAGTACACCTGGCCGATTCGAGTTAGCAGCACGAATCTGGGCCATTTGTTAACGGCTTTCTTGTCGTGCTTTATGATGTCGATCAGGCTGTTTTCGGTCAAATCCTTCGGCAATTTCACCGGCAGGCCAAGTTTTTCGAGAATTGTGCGTATTCTATCGAGTCTGGCGTGCTCGGCCAATTTCATCTCAATTTCGATCAAACCGGCCGCAATTATCCCTATCGCCACTGCTTCTCCGTGCAGCAATTCATACTTACCGGCGGCTTCCACAGCATGTCCGACAGTATGGCCGTAGTTCAGGATTCTTCGCAGATTTCGCTCGCCCGGGTCGGTCTCAACGACGACGCCCTTAATTTTGCAGTTGAGATGAGCTATTCTCTCAAGCACTTCGGTTTTGCGCTCGAGGATTCCATCGAGATTGTTCTCGATGAAGTCAAAGTAATCACTATCAGCGATTAACGCATGTTTTACCGACTCGACGAGCCCCGCTCGGTACTGCCTTTCATCCAGCGTTGCGAGCGTAGCAACGTCGATATAAACGGCGGCGGGGTGCCGGAATGCTCCGAAGGCATTCTTACTCATGCTCGAATCGACGCCGGTTTTCCCACCAATTGCCGAATCCGCCTGGGCGACCGTCGTGGTGGGTATATGAACCACGGGGACTCCTCTCTTGAAAACAGAGGCCGCAAATCCCGCAATATCACCGACAGTTCCGCCCCCGATGCCGACAACCAGGGTATCTCGGCCCAGATAAGCCTTTTCCATCGCCTCGATTATTGAGATGACGGTATTGATGTGCTTGGAGGTCTCGCCGGGCGGGCTGATTACGAAAGCAGGGACTTCTCTGGAATCCAGGAGCTTCTCCAGATGGCCCGCCGAGACCAGATTCTCATCGGTCACGACGAACTTGTTGTACCGGCCGAAATCCGTCTCTATCTGCGGCCACACGGAACCGAGAATCTCGGTGCCGACCGTTATCTTGTAAGCTCCGGCCTCGCCAGCTGGGATTTTGATCTTATGTTCTGACATCCTGATATCGGGCCAAATAGCGAACATACTCACTGAACCACAAGACAAACTGTTAGAATAACCTGTTTATGCGATAAATACAACAGTTTCGTCCCTGACAAACGCAGTGGGTGTGGCCGGATTTTCCGGCAAACCAATTTGTCCGTGTTAGATACTGTTAGCTTTTAGGGCCTGGTAGCCGTAGTGGGCGATGAGGTGGTCGAGGACGACCATAGCGGTGTAATTCTCGGCGACGGGCCAGATACGACCTACAATGGTTGCGTCGCGTCTTGTGATTGCGGCGAGGTCGGTGTTCTCGAGCGTGTACTTGTCGATTGTCCTCTGGGGTCTGTCAATGGTGGGTGTGGGCTTTATGGTGAGCCTGACTATGATTGGCTGGCCTGTGGTAAGGCCGCCGGTGATCCCGCCTGCGTTGTTGGAATCGAAAACGACCTTTCCATTCTCGGCGTGCATCTGGTCGTTGTTCTCGAAGCCGGTCATATCTTTGACGGCAAAGCCTGCGCCGACCTCGACACCCTTGACGGCGCCGATGCCTAACATCTTGCCGAGCTCGCCGTCGAGTTTGTAGAAGACGGGCTCGCCGAGCCCGGTGGGGACGCCGGTAACGACGACTTCAACGACTCCGCCGGCCGAATCGCCTGTAGCTGCGATCTTGTTGCAGGCTTGGACCATATCTTCGGCGGCGTCGATGTCCGGGCAGTTGACTATGGGGTGGACGCCGTATTTGTCGCGGACGGCGTCGGGTGCGAGTTTCGGGGCCTTATCGCGAATGGCATCGATTTCGTTTTCAATCTCGGCCAGTATCTTAGTCTTCTCCAGGAATCTCATCTCCATAGTGATGCGGCCCTTGGTGTAAATTTCCTGGTAGAACGGGTCGAGGTCGTTGCGCATTTTCTTGTAGTTATTGGTGTAGTCGAAGGCCTGATCGTGGGGGACATCGGGGCATCGGACACCGGCGATCTCTTTTGCATAAGAGAATACCTCGATGCCGCATCGTTTGAGGACTTTTTTGGCGATACATCCGGCGGCAACGATGGTCGAGGTGTAGCGTCCGCTGAAGATTCCGGCGCCGATGGCATCGTCGTCGGGGCCGTACTTGGCAAACGAGGCATAAGATGCGTGGCCCGGGCGAGGTGTGCGGTTGGTGTCCTGGTACTG
>JAGMDR010000466.1 GCA_023128595.1 Planctomycetota bacterium
TTTCCGGCAAACCAATTTGTCCGTGGTATCTTGATCAAAGGGCGCCACACTCAAACGACCGAGTGGCACGCTCAAACTTTGTTTGGGCGTGGATGCAAGCACGCCGACCGGCTGGCACGCTCAAACGACCGAGTGGCACGCTCAAACTTGACACAGGCGCCTATTTTGCGCGGAAATGAGCAGAATAGTCGAGAAAGAGTTTTTAAGTGGAAAGGTCCATCAAGGTGAGATTTCTTTTGAGATTTCCGATAGAGACATCTCAGCCCACATATTGGTGTCTTGCTTCGGCAATAAGGCTGAGCATCTGGTCGGCCTGGGCTTGAATTTGAGGATCCGAATTTGTAACTCTCGCATTCCATTTGCTGTATTCTTTATTGAGATGGTGTCGAGCCGTGTCTTTGCTCATATCGGACGTGACGCCGAGGACGGTCTCTGCATCCTTGATCTGGTGCATATTGATCGGCAGGATTCTCTCCATCTTGTTACGAAACGCGTCTATGTCAACCTCCAGCCACGCGGCAAGCTCAGCGAGGATAGCCAGTTCCTCCGGTGCGACCGAGCCTTTGGCCTGCGCCACATGCAGGCAAAGATCCAGAATGCCGTGCCGGTCGGCAATACGCGCAATTCCAACAATTTCCTTGCAGATTTGGTAAGTGTTGAGTCGATTCCCATGGCGGAAGAAGGCAACGCTCTTATTGAGGGCCTTTTCGAGTTTACGCCTGGCCCTGCCCGACGCTTGAGACAAATGAACGTTGTTTCTTGACCAGTTCTTTATGAGCTCGACCTCGCAGTTGAACAGCTTGTTGTCTGAGGCGCTGACAGCGAACGCCAGTGCGACTGCAAGGGTCTTTGTGCGCGAGCGATCTTCCTCCAAATCGACATAACCCGGATCGGCGTTCTCGTAAGCATACGTACATTCGGCGCGGGCAAGCTCCTGGCCGGTTTGTCGAGATGATATCGAAGTACGGAACTTCAGATCACGTTTGCCCTTTCGAGGGAACAAAAGCCAGTCAACGCGGAGCCGCGCGACGGTGGTCCAATTCGACAGAGTAGTGGCCCGGCCGGAGGGCTTTCCAAGGTCGGCGTCGTAGCGGAAGATTGTGGAATCCGGCATCTGCCACTGTTTTACCTTGGCTTGTACCGATGATGGCCCGGGCATTGCGTCCGTAACATCGGCAATGGTAACTTCCAAAGTCGTCTCGTGCTCATCATCGGGAGTATAAATGGAGCCGCAGATTTCCACTTCAAAGACGGCAGAAGCAGGGCCGTGCATCTCTTTTCCTGTAAGTCGGACGCGACAATTAAGGATAGTCAGGTCGGGCTGCACAGAAGTTTCTATTGATGTGTTGGAGTTTATTCTACGGAAGAAAAGCGGTTTGATGCGGTCGATCAGGCCGGAAACCCGCAAGCGGTCAATCAAATCCGATAGGTCCGAGCGGTTACTCAGAGCCGGAAATTTCAGACGATGAATCAATGCCGAAAACTTTGACCGGACAATTAGTCTCCTGAGATTGAAACAGGCAGGAAATGTACGACATTTGACCCGCTTGGCCAAGGCCCAGAGCATGCAGCAACTTGCCGAGCACGCGAACTTGCATTTGCTCACCAATGCTGCAAATCCGCGGCTGCTGGTCCAGCCTCGGCGTCTCAAGCGGCCCATCAAGCCTTGAAGCTTTGAGCAGCGCCCCAGCTGCAACAACCAGGAGGAGCTGTTTGAGCCCGCGGGCTTAGAGCAGACAATCAGGCCGAGACAAACCACTGCTGCAAACATCGGCACCGCAATTGAAATTCTAACGAGGAGGTTACCCATTTTGCACACCGGCAGAGACGGTTATTCCACCTTGAAAGCTTTCAAGCTCCCGCTTTTTTGTTTACTCTTACCTTCGGAGAGGTTGCCGTTTTGATCCGCTCGCAGGTCAACTTCGAGAACTCTGTCTGATTCAACGTCTTCGAACAAACAGTGCATTCTTTGATTAACGTCGTAGCTGTAGGTGACTTTAATGGGACATTCCGCCGCTCTGTTGGGAGGGAGCTCAAACTTATGCGTAGCAATTGTGTTTACGTATTCGGGTGCGGAATCCTCGCCCTGCGTTATTGTCACCTCCACGGCCGCTTGGCCCTGAGAGACTGTATAGAACATCTGTGAGGCTTCGCACGGCAATGGCGTATTCTTTTTTAGAATAATGCGGTTCTCCACAACACGTCGGCCTGTTTCCTTGTTGATAGGAGCGCAAATGGTGCCGTAGCTGTGATTGCAGACATCTACGAGGCGGATGTCTTTGAGTCCGCTGGCGATTCCTGTCGGCACGGCATCGGGATTTTCTCTCAGCACGGTTAATCCTGCATGTAGAGCGGCGCCTAATGCAACACATTCATCAACATTAACTGCGGTTTCCGGCCGGGATCCGAACATTTTTTCGAGACGCTTGCGGATTGTTGGTATTCGAGTGCTGCCCCCGACTAATAGCACCGTGTCGATTTCGCAAGGCTTGAGGCCGGCCTCTTCAAGGGCCACCTCCACCAGGATATCCGTGCGGGCCACCAGCGAGGAAATAGCTTGCTCGAACATTTCACGGGTTATTTCCACTCTCATGCTTCCGGCGGACCCATAGAGCATTTTCTTGGCGACACGGCGGCGAGATAGCGTCTTCTTAATATCTTCGGACTCGTCCTCATACTTTGCCCTGTCCTCGTCGGAGCTAATCAGTTTGGCTTTAAGCTTGTCTTTGTACATCCGCTCCAGAATCTCCAGTATCTCGCGGTCAAAGTCGATGCCGCCGAGCGCATGGTCGCCCTGTGAGCAGATAATATCCATTTGATGTCCGGCGACATTCATTATGGTTACGTCGAAGGTTCCACCGCCAAGGTCATAGACCAGGACCTTCCCTGAAACTTCGCGAGTGGTCGCATAATACAGCGCCGCGGCAACAGGCTCATTGACAATTCCAATCACATTGAGCCCGATCGCTGCGCCTGCATCCATTGTGGCTTTTCTGCGAACCTCGTCAAAATGGGCGGGAACAGAAATGACGGCATCACGAATTTCACCCCGCTCGGCCGCACAATCCTGCTTGAGTTTTTTGAGAATCAGGCCTGATAGCTCCACGGCCGTCCAGTCCTTTCCGTCGATCGTCTTGTGATAATCCGCCTGGCCCATGTGCCGCTTTATCCAGCGAGCGGACCGTTCTGCATTGAGATGCCGAGAATTGACCGCTTCAATTCCGACCCTGATGATATCGGGATTCTCTTCATCGAAGAAAATCGCAGACGGTGTAAGTCTTTCACCGTCTGCATTCGGAATGATCTCCGGTTTGCCGATGCTATTAAGAAGAGCCAATGCTGAGAACGTTGTCCCAAGATCTATGCCTACTATATTTTTTGCCATTTTGTGCTCCTCAGTCCTACTCGGGCCCCCATTTTCGAGACACTGAGGCCCTTAACAGACTTAATCAAATAACTTAACCTGAGCTGCGCGTACCACTTTTACATTGCCTTCGTTAATAAAATACTGATATCCCGGCCTAACGATTTTTGCAATCCTGCCTGCCTTTTTGGGGTCGTCGCAGTGCTCCTTTTCTTTGACGGCCTCCGTACATTTCTCCTGTCCCCGGTAGAGGCTGTTCACTTCGGGCCTGAATTGTTCAATCCCACTGGACTCGAGAGCAAAGATCAGCTCATCCTTTACTTCCGTGAGATGTTCCGTTTCAACATCCTTTTCGGAAAGTCGGTCAATACGACTTTCAAGGTTGTCAATGCAGCGTATGACCCGCAGACAGAAGGTTCTGATTATGTTCCAGTCATAGCCGTCCTGCAGCTTCTCCACTCGTTCGTGCTGATTGGCGGCGTATTCACGGATAGCCGAGATCTGGTCGGTGAGTTCTTTAAGGGTGCCGTTGAGCGGCTTCGAGTGCTCAAGCGTGGTTTGCTGGATGCTCCGAGCCATGTCTTTGAATTGGGCCATCTGTTTTTCCAGATTGTCGGTTTTGGCTTTTAGAGATTCTTCAAGCACCGGAGAGCTTTCATGCCGGCCCGCTGAGGCGGGGTGGCTGGCTTTTTGGCCGGAGCGGCCGCGCTGCGCCGCACTGAAGTTCTGTTTTTCCATTGCAGGTTTTGGCGATTTTTTGAGTTCGACAGATTTTTCACCGGAAACCACCACGGGAATTTTCTTGGCAGACTTTGCTGAATGGCCTCCCAAACGCTCTTTTGCGGATACGGTGCTGCGCTTATCGGCCTGGGATTGTGTTCTCGAGGAAAGGACTGTTTGCGAAACCGCCGGCCGGCGTGCGTTTGGGGAATTCGTTTTTGAATTCTGCCGGCCCGAATTTGCTTGGATTTGTGAGCGTTTTCCGGGTTCGCCGAGCTCCCACTTTGCAATGCGTCCCAAGAGGGGAATTCGAGAAGGTTGTTCGAGAGGTTTCTGCTGTTGCTCGAAATCTATTGCGTTGGCCTCGGGCGGCCCGTCATCATCGGTTTCGCTTCGGCTGCTCCGGCCGTCGGCAGAAGATCCTCTCAACCGAGAGGTTCCTGCAATTAGAAGCCGGGCCGTCCACAGTAACAGGCACCATCCAAAAGTGGTGCCTCCAATAGACGTACACACGACAGAACCTGTCAGGATGAACTCGTCGAGCTCCTTCCGCTTTTTATACTTGTTTACCTGGCTTTGCCAGTCCTCTCCGTAAAGAACGTCGGCAAAGGGATGCGCATTGAGTTCACCGCTGGCCAATCTGTCCAGGTCGGCTTTGAGTCTTTCCTGCTGCTCCTGTTTTAGTTGGGCTTTCGTTTTGGCTTGGCCAAATCCGTTCAGCTCCAGAGGCAAACCGCCCCTCTTTTCGGGGGACAACTGCGACCATTGATTGTACTGCCTGAGATACTCGTCCGGCTCCGAGCTATACTTGAGTCTGCAGGATGCAGTTCTGTGCTGTTCAGTTCTTCTCTCGAGCAGAAACCATCCGAGTACAGCACTACCGGCAAGCAGCAGAACTAAACCAAAAATCGCAGATTTCTTTAACATAATCTCAAATCTCGATAATGGACCGTTTGTTCAGGTTCCATCGGCAAACAGATTTTGCCGACTATTCTCGCTGTTATCGGAAAGGATGCCGGCAATGTGACGGATGTGCGAGAAGCCTGCCTGTTGTCCGCAGGACAGGTTAGACAGACTCCTGGTTTCCCCGGCGCGTTGGTTATCCGAGTAACCGCCGAGGCGGTTCCCACCGGAGGCCTTGCCTTTTTTGATCTAAATCCAAAATCCCGTGTCATAACTTCTACAATACCCTTGTTTTGAGACAGTTTTATGCTACAGGCCCATGCCGCCAGAGACACTTGTTTCAAGGACTCAACGATGCAGCATGCAAAGCCGGGGTCCCGGATCACGACTGCTCACGAGCGCACAAAACTTTCTGCGAAAACCGTCAACTAAAATATAAGAATAATTCTGACGTTATCAAATCGGAGGAAAGTGGGAAATCGACAGGTTTCTGCCGGTCCGATAACATTGTGTGTGAAGTGAGGATGTGCGATTGCCGTAATGAGGTTATTATCGCAATTGCCTGGTGTGCATCCGATCAGGTGGTGAAAACCTCATTTGCTAAATCTTGGCCGACCTGGCTGGCATAATACTGCTTGACGACTTTTTGGCCCTCGGTTTGGAACTTGCCCATGGAGGAAAAGACCCCAACTTTCATAAGGAGCACGATAGTGATGCAGGCCGCCAAATTCGCCACCGAGTGCGCATACTTTCTCCATCTCTCAAGCAGTGTCGGCTGCGGCAGCATCGCTTTGAGTTTCGCAGCCTTCGGGGCCTGGCGAAGACTGTGTTTCAGCACGCCGATGGTTTGACTATTGGCGCGCATCAACAAGTCGATTCGGTGAGGTTGAGCTTTTAGGGCCGATAGTGCGAGATTGACCTTGCCAGCGGCGGCAAGTCGCCTGCGGCATCTGGGACAACCTGCAATGTGATTTTGCACCCAGTTTGCATCAATACCCAATCTACTATTCACGGCCCTGTACAGCCAGGTTCTGATTCGCCTGCACTTATTGGGGTCCCCATTGGGGTTGTTGCGGCCCTGGGGACCCTTGTTTTTGCTTATGATTCTCATTGTTTTTCTTCTTTCCCTTTACCCATCCAGACGGCTAATAATTGGACGGCTTTGCACCTGTAAACCCTCGCGGTTGCCGGTGATATGCCCAACATCCTGCCTATTTGAGCATAAGATAACTCCGCCATGTCGCGCAACGCAACGACGTTCCTTAGATGTTCAGGCAGTTGGGCCATACAGCACCTCAAGGTCTCCACCAGGTATTTGTAGTCAAGTTCCTTTTCCGGCGAGCTAAGGTCCCTTTTGACGCCTTGGGTGGAGAATAACCTCTTCCTTTCAGCGATCCTGTGCCTCAACATCGAGATCGCTACGTTGCTTGCGGTACGAAAGATGTAGGCTTTGGCATATTCAGGTTTTTTCCGGTCCTGATAGTGAGCAAGCTGCAGAAATGTACTCTGATAAGCATCGCAGACATCCTGTTCATTGCCCAGTATCCGCCAGAGCATTGTGATAAGTTCCTGCCCGTGCCGCTGCATTGCAGAGAGTATCCACCGCTGGCTCTGGTCAACCGTTTCGGAGACGGCGAAGTTCCAAGTCAGCTCGTAACTGGCGGTCTTACCGAACATAAACGCCCATTTCGATTCTTCTATGTAACTCCAGTTCTTAAGACGCAGCGCCTAACCCTATGTTAACAAAAAAGTTGGCGATAGTGGGGAAAAATCCGACTTTTTTGGATAACATTCCGCGGTAGCTCTGCGTCTTAGTTGTGAAAACAAACGGTTCAGACGGGGAATTCGGCAAGATTCGGACCGCACGAATATGGCACTAAATGATTGTGACAACAGGAGTTACGAACAGACGCGGGATGCCCGGGATGTAGTGTTCTTGGTAAGCGACTTGCTCGACAAGGCCGTGGAATCCGGGGCAAGCGACGTCCATTTCGAGCCAACTGAGTCTGAGCTGGTGGTGAAATTCCGGCTCGACGGCGTTTTGAACCCCATTGAAAAGCTGCCGAAATCGCTATCTGCGAATGTAATTGCGAGGTTGAAGGTATTGGGGGGGCTTTTGACCTATCGTAACGATATACCGCAGGAAGGCCGGATCCTGATCAGCGGGACCGAGAACGAGACCGTTGTGGACGAAAGGCTTGCGGTTTTCCCGACAATACATGGTCAGCGGGCGGTGGTTCGCCTGTTCTACAAGAACAAAGGCCTTATGGAACTGGACCAATTGGGGTTCTCGCCGCAGCTGCTTGCGAATCTGAAAGACATCGCCGCCGGCAACCAGGGTGTCTTGCTGCTCACCGGTCCGGCCGGCAGTGGAAAGAGCACCACCCTGGCGGCTGTCCTGCGGCATATTCTCAGGAACTTCGGCGGCAGGAGCGTTGTCACTCTCGAAGACCCCGTGGAAATCAGGATTGACGGCGCAACCCAGGTCCAGATTACGCCACACGGCGAAATGACATTCCCCACGGCTCTGCGGTCGCTGTTGCGGCAGGACCCGCAGGTTTTGATGATTGGCGAGATACGGGATGCCGAAACCGCAAAGATAGCCATCGAAGCGGGGCTGACGGGACATCTGCTATTCAGTACGATGCACAGCGGCACGCCTGCGGGGGCACTCCTGCGATTGCTGGAGATGGGTATTGAGCCCTACCAGGTAACCTCAAGCATCTCAGCCGTTTTGAACCAGAGACTCGTGAGGAAACTCTGCGCCAAATGCAAACACAAAAATGAGACGACCGGTTTGTTTGAAGCAGCCGGATGCGACGAGTGTTTCAACACCGGCTATAAAGGCCGGGTGCTGATAGCGGAGATGGTCCAATTGGACGGCCAACTGCGAAAGGCAATTTTGGCAAAAGCCGATATGGATGAGCTTGAGACCGTCCTCAGGGACAAAGGGCATACGAATATGCTCCAGGACGGCCGACGCCTGATTGATCAGGGGATCACAACGCAGGAGGAATTGAACAAAGCCTGCGGAATCGCGTGATTGTTTTTGGACATAGGGAAATGTTATGAAACGCACTCTTGTCTGCTTAGTCGTTTTACTTCTGGCCGCAGGTTCTTCGCGCGGGCAACAAGTCGAACTGACGCTTCACCCGTCCAAACGCCCTGAACCGGCGAAGAAGCTCCGGCTCTTCCCTGAACCCGAGAAGCGAAGGGATGCAGATGCCGTGCCGCTTTATCGCAAAGCCTCGCAATCCCTGCCGAAGGATTTCAATAGAGATCAAATTAGTCGGTGGCTCAAGACCCCCTTGGACAAGTTGCCCCGTGATCAGGTGCAATCTACTTTGCAGCGACTGAAACCCACTCTGCAATTGGTCGAGCAAGCCGCCGGATGTAAGCTCTGCAAGTGGCCTGCCGTTAAGCCCGGCACAATGCCCGCATATCTCCGTGAGTATCGTTCACTCGCGCGAACTCTCGCCCTAAAGGCCCGCTTCGAAATGGCACAGGGTCGATACGACCAGGCCGCCAGTACCATAGGGACCGGACTTGCCGCAGCAAAACATATAGGCGAAAGCCCCACAGTGGTCCAGGGAATGGTCGGTGCGGCAATCGGTGGCCTGATGCTCAAGCAAGTCGATGAGTTTGTCCAGGGGGCTGCTGCTCCTAATCTCCACGGGGCGTTGCGGGGATTGCCCAAGCCATTAGTCGACCTGAATAAACCCATAGCAGTTGAAATAGCCAACCTCAGGTCAAACCCGCAATATAGTGTATTGGTTCGAGCGATGATGGAGCGCCAATTGAAATCTGCTCACGACCGTGTACGCTTGATAATGAACAGAATGGATCGGCACGTGGTGGCCCTACAGTGTATAGAAGCGATGCGACTCTACGCCGGAACTCACAACGGTAAATTTCCGAATGTCCTCACTGATATTACTCAGGTCCCTGTGCCCAATGATCCTGTTACTAAGAAGCCATTCGTTTATCGCCGCGCCGGCTCGGAAGCTGAGTTGAAAGGTCCTCCTCCAAAGGGCGGTGATCCTAAAGAAGCAATAGACTATAAATTGATATTGAAAGACTGAAAATGCAACTATCTGTCCGTCTTACGTAAGTAAAAGGAACAGAAAATGGCGACGTTTGAATATAACGCAGTGACATCCGCCGGCAGGCTGATGAAGGGCACGATTGAGGCCGGCACGCCGGCCGAGGCAAGCGAAGGACTGACGCAGATGCAACTGACGGTGCATTCGATTGAAAAGGCCAGGCCCAAAAAGCTCAAGACAGCCGTCGGCAGAAACGAGTTCATGCTCTTCAATCAGCAGCTTGCCTCGATAACCAGGGCCGGGATACCTCTGGAGAAGGGTCTGCGCGAGCTTGCCGGTGACGTCAACTCAAAATCGATGCGCCGGCTCATCGATGACATAACCGGCGAGCTTGAGGGCGGGGTAAGCATCGAGGACGCATTTGAGAGAAGACAGAAGCGTTTCCCGCCTCTTTACGGGCGGATACTCAAGGCCGGCGTCGAGACCGGCAGACTCAGCGAAATGCTCACGAGCCTCAATAGACACCTCGAGCTGGCCACGCGGACAAGGAGAATCATATTTGAGGCCTTCGGCTATCCCGCGGTCATCCTGGTGATGAGCGCGATCATCATAACAGGCATTTTCATGTTCATAATCCCCCAGTTCGGGACAATACTTGGAGAGATGACAGAAGGTGCAGAATTGCCGGGGCTAACCAGACTGTTTCTGGGTATGGCGAGAAACGTTCTGCCATTCTGGACCGCAGTTGGATTTATCATCGCTGCGATCATATTTCTCTTTGCCATGTTCTCGTCATTCAGCGCAGGGCGTCGGCTGAAGGAATCGCTGTTTATGATGATCCCCGTTATCGGCAGGGTCTATCACAGCAGCCTCTTGAGCAGAATGGCTGAGGCGATGGCGATGATGGTCTCAGCCGGCTGCGATATGCCCGCGTGCCTGAGACTGGCGTCCGGCTCGACGGGAAGCGAGAAGTTGATATTGGAAAGCGAAGTCCTCGCAGGCCAGATCGAGCAGGGGGCTAATATCCTGGAAGCGGGGCAGTTCTGCCGGGTGATACCGAGATTGTTTCTGTATTCGATCCAGTTGGGCACGCAGCGCAACGAGCTGCAGGATAATCTGTACAGCCTCGGCCAGATGTATTCCGAGCAGGCCCGCTATGGGCAGGCCCGGCTGCAGGCTATCCTGTTGCCGACCGCGCTGATTGGCGTAGGCGGGATAGTGATGTTGTGCGTCCTTGCGATGTTCCTGCCCATAATAAAGATTATTAATTCGTTGAGTTCATGATGACTGGTGAAGGCGCCGTAATAATTGTAGGATTACTGTTGGCTGTCTTCTATGTGCTTCTTGGCCGCAGAAGGCCCGGAATAGCCCTAATTACTGCGCCAATCCTATGCACTCTTTTTGTTTCCGCGGCATTTCTAACCGAAGACCCCGCTGTCACATCGGAGGCTATGGCACTGGTTCCTGTAATCTTGTTGGCTGCTCTGATCACCGTGTTGCTTTCGAGGCGCGAGTTAGACGAGGATCGCTGGCCTCAGAAATTGGCCAAGTGGCTGCTCTGTGGCTTTGCAGCCGGGCTTTTCGTTTTGACCGTATTTGTCGCCGTGCTCAACGTGCCGTCGTTCGGATTTCTTGCGTTGCTGCTGTTTATCTGCGCGGTGGCGCTCATAGGTGCAGCGATAAACTACGGCCTGACGTCCCGGCACACAACTGCGACATACGTTATCTCGACGATCAGCGCAAGCATGCGCCAGAATCTGCCGCTGCCAATGGCCCTTGAATCGGCGGCCGGCGGACGAGACGACGCGCGGTCGAGAATTCTGCGAAGTATAAGAAAGTGGCTGGTTCTGGGCTGCTCGGTGAGCGAGTCGATAAGGCGGGGCTACCCCAAGTGCCCGAGCTATGCAGTGGCCATGATAGCCGCCGCTGAGCCCATTAGCCAGCTTCCTGCTGCGTTCCGGAGCATCGAAGCGGATATGGCCGCCAAGTCTCAGGAGAATAGGCAGATCGAGCCGCTTCAGCCCTTTTTTTATCCGCTCATATTGTTGTTTGTGATAGGGTTTCAGGTGTGGGGGATATTGACGTTTGTTATGCCGAACTTTAGCTCGGTCCTGGTAGAAATGACCGAAGGAGCTGAGTTACCTGCGGCTACCCGACTGCTAATCGGAATCACGTCATTCATTGCATGGGACCACGGCGTATTGTTCGGGGTGGCGCTGGCTTTTGTCGTCCTGGTGGTTGTTCCGCTTTCTATCTATTTGAGGTTTCGTCAACGCTGGCCGGGAGAGCCTTATTTGCTCTCGCGAATGGGTGATTTCGTCAAGTGGCATCTGCCCGTTACGCACTGGTTCGAGAGGAACTATGCTATGGTGCAGGCCACCGGGATGTTGAGGCTCTCACTCAACGCAGGCTGTACGGTCAACGATGCAATCGCCAATGTCCTCGATCTCGACGTGAACAACTGCTTTAGAAAGCCGCTGGCAAGGTGGCTGGAGAAGGTCGAGGCCGGAGAGAATATCGCCAAGGCAGCCAAGCAAAGCGGCTTGGGCGGCGGCTTGGCCTGGGCGTTCGATCAGCAGTCCGACCCCGGCAATACCCTGACTGTTCTCGAAACGCTCGAATCTCTTTATCGCGCCAATTATAGTTATTGCGCCAATCTTATCAGGTTCATAATGGGCCCCTGTGTCACAGTAGTCATGGGGACGATCGTGGGCTTCGTGGTTTATGCAATCTTCTCGGCGCCGGTCGCAATAATTCACGCGATTGCCGAGTCGGTGTACCCTTAACGAAACAGGTGGAGCAAAGTCGTGTCGCATAAGAACAGAAGATATGCTGGTTTCTGGCTGACTGAGATAGTGGTGGCGGTTGCTGTTATGGGCGTCATCATGATGTCTCTGGGCTTGTCGCTGCGCGGATTTGCCAAGTTCAACCGCTATCAGTTGGTCAGGCAGCACTGCATCGCCGCCGCCCAGGCGCAGCTTGACAGCATAACGGCCACAAATGGGCCAATCCCCGAGGAGAGATTTCAGTCGCTCTGGCCGGATATCAGTGTCTCTATCGAGACGTCTCCCGGCGCCGGCCGCTGGGAGGCAATGACCTTCGTGGAAGTGACGGCGGCGGGCAAGAGCTTTCGCAAGGAAGTTAAGGTCCGGCTGAGCAGATATGTCCGCGGCGACAGGGCCGTGACCGCTGGCGCCGAACAGGACCAATCGGCCAAAGAGGAGTGAAGATATGCGCAAGGGCTACAGCTTGATTGAAATCATGGTCATAATCATTGTATTTCCGGCCGTGATGCTCGTCTTGAACGGATTGTTCAGGACCCTCGTGCGTGATATACCGCAGGCATCCAGAGTCGTGCAGGAGAACACGACCGTACTGGATGTGCTGGAGCAGATACAGCAAGATGTTGACAGGGCAAAAGGCCTGCCGCAGTCTTCTGCCGGCTACACTGCCGATAATGAAGTGTTGCTGATTGAACTTGCGGACGGGATTATCTGCTACGAGCTGGCCGACGGCAAGGTGCTCAGGCGAAACCTGGCAGACAATGCCAAGGGCGCGACCGCCTGGTCTGTGCCGAATGCTCAGATCCAATGGGAGGTTTGGAGAAAAGACGGTACGGGCTATGCTGTCGAGATCCGGACCCACGTGAAGCAGAAATTTCGGAATCGACGGCTGGAGAAAATGGCCGCCTCTCGTCTCTATTTCGTGGGTGCTCTTTGAAAGGCGTGGGATCAGCGATGAAAACAACCCGACAAAACGGTTTCGTTATGGTGTTTGTGATAGTCTCGCTAATTGTGGTTGGCGTTCTGATGTACGTCCTGGCGGACGATTCCAATACGATGCTGTTTCAATCGGATGCCGCTTACCTTCGTGCGGTGCAGCGTAATCTGACAGCGAGCGGTCTGGCCTGGGCAAGGAATAACGTCAAGAGCCAAAACGCGGAGCTGTTCAACAAACCGACAGAGCTTGATGTCTCCGGCCTCGGCATCGGCCAGGCAAGCCTGAGCGTCACCATAGATGTTGCGCCGAATCAGAAGCCACAGGGTCAGATTAATACCTCGTGCACCCGCAAGAGACGCACCTTTACAGGCCGAAACAAATACACAGTTGATTTATGACAAACAGCGGGTAATTCCCAAGAACCGCAAACACAATATGTAGAGATCAAAAAGGCCTGCCGCGGACAGACCTTTCCTTTTGGGACAGTCCATAGCCTCTGTGCCAAGAGATTCATTGCACATCGCAAGGCCGTTCGATATTATGTGGCGGCAGCAATTTCCCGGCGGGACATCGAGACTCGATTTGCCGAATGCTGCTTTGTGGTGCTTGCTGAAATGGGAAACCAAAAAAAAGCTTATCTCTACGCCTGTGTTGCGGTACTGTTCTGGTCAACCTCTGCTTCCGCCTTTAAGATATGTCTCTCGCCAGAGCATCTCAACGTGCCTGTTTTGCCCCTTCTATTCGGCGCCTCGATTGTATCGAGCATCGCACTGTTCGTTTATTTGTTGTTCTCGCGTAAACTGGGCCTGCTGAAATCCCTTTCAAGGCAAGATTTTCTGCGTTCGGCGCTGCTGGGTTTTTTGAGCCCCTTTTTGTACTACACCGTCCTTTTCAAGGCATACTCAATCCTCCGGGCCCAGGAGGCCCAGCCGCTCAATTTCGTCTGGCCGTTGACACTCGTCCTGCTGTCGGCCCCGATACTAAAACAGAAGATCAAACGAAGGGACATCCTGGCCATATTGATCAGCTTCGTCGGCGTTCTGGTCATTTCGACCGAGGGGCGCATTTCGAGCTTCAAGCTCACCGATCCCCTCGGCGTGGCGTTGGCAACCGGCAGCTCAATACCCTGGGCGCTGTACTGGATCTATAACGTCAAAGACAAACAAGATGTGGTCGTCAGATTGTTTTTGAATTTCGTCTTTGCCTCGGCCTACGTATTCCTGCCACTGTTGCTGCTCGGCGAGCTCAAAACCCCGACTCTAAAGGGCGCCCTCGGCATAACGTATGTCGGCCTGTTCGAGATGGGAATCACCTTCTTGATCTGGCTGAAAGCCTTGAAGCTCTCCGAGACCACCGCCCACGTAACAAACCTGATCTATCTGGTTCCCTTTGTTTCGGTCGTGGTGATATACTTTGTGCTGAGTGAAGATATTCTGCCGTCAACTATTGTCGGAGCAATCTTCATCGTCGGCGGCATAATATTCCAGAAGCTGCGGATCTGAGCCGACTTGTTGTTCTCATCGCTTGGCCAAAGAGCGCGACGCCATGCAAGAGAAGTAGCGGGCCTGGTGGTGAGGTGTGGCTGATTCTTCTGGCACACTATAAGGTCCTTCCTCGCAAAGGATTACACGCTCCGTCATTGCGAGCGCAGCGAAGCAATCTCATTCGTTCGAAAACGTGACATTGCCGCGCCCCCAGGGGGCCTCGCAATGACAAGAGTGGCTTTATTGTGCTTGTGAACCACTATTGACAAAGACGGAATCCTTTGCCGGAAAATTCGGCCGCAGCCGCCGGCAGACTCACGGAAAATCGTCTGGCCCGACGCCCTCGAATCCGGTATCATATAGCTATACGAAAAGTCAAAGCCAAGAAACAAAAACGGAGGCACGTAAAATGATTGTGAACAAAAAACGCTTAATCGTAGCGGCCTGTGCGCTAATCGCATCCGCCGTGATGGCTGTAAGCTGGGCGGCGGCTGAGAAGACAACCGAGACTAAACTGTCCGCCGATGCAAAGGCCGAAGCGAAGATTATGGGCGTGCTCGACGATTTGTATAAAGAGAAATATGGCATCTGGAAGGTTACGCCCGAAGACGGCAGATTGCTGCGCATCCTCGCCGAGACTATGGGCGCAAAGAAAGTCGTAGAGATCGGCACATCCAACGGCTGCTCGGCCCTATGGTTCTGCCTTGCCCTGCGCACCACGGGCGGCAAGCTCATCACCCACGAAATCGACGACTACCGCGCCTCACTGGCCCGCGCGAACTTCAAGCGAACCGGCGTCGATCACCTTATCACGCTCGTCGAGGGCGACGCCCACAAGACGGTCTCGAACATAAAAGGCCCCATTGACATCCTCTTCCTCGACGCCGACAAAACCGGCAATCTCGATTATCTCAATAAGCTGCTCCCCTTGGTCCGCCCCGGCGGCTTAATCCTCGCACACAACACAACCGACCAGGCCGACGACATGAAGGACTACATCAAGGCCGTCACCACAAACCCCAACCTCGAAACCATCTTCCTACACAAACACGACCAGGGCCTCGCCCTAACACTAAAGAAACGCTGCGCAGATTCAAGCATGTAGGCTGCGATATTCTGCACCAACACCAGCAAAAAGGCCGCCAAAATCGTTTGATTTTTTCACTAAGGCGGCTATTACTGCCCTCTGTCAATAGTATCATGTCAGGGCTTTGACAACAGCTTTTGGATTCGCAGCGAACACTCTCAGCAGCACCTGTGCCGGACCACGTGGTTTTCTTCTTCCCTGCTCCCAGTTCTGAAGCGTGCGCTCGCTCACGCCTATCATAAGAGCAAATTCGCTTTGCGAAGCATGAACTTTCCGTCTGATATTCTTAATATCAACCGGCTTATACTTGAATACTCTGGACGGTTTGATCTTGCCCTTACGAATTCTACCTGCCTCTTTGATACTCTCGGCCAGCTCTGTGAACATTTCCTCTTCCATTATGACAACTCCTCTTTTACAATCGCTCTGAGTATTTTCAATTCTTTAGCGTTGAGATCGTCTTTGCGACCCTTCGGATACGCATACAGCATAAATATCTTCTCGTCCTCTGTCAGGTAGTAATAGACTACTCTGATACCACCACGTTTACCTTTGCCTTTGGCCTTGTAGCGGAGCTTTCGCAACCCGCCGCTGTGTTTTATCAAGTCTCCAGCCAAAGGCCAGAGCAGCAACACACGTTGGAGCTGCTCGTATTCTGCATCAGTTAATAGCTGCGTTATCTGTCTGGTAAATACGCTGGTTTCGATGAACTCCATATCTATAATATACGCCATTGACGTATAATGTCAACAGAGAACAACGAAAAAACGTTTGTTTTTTTGCCCTTAGTCCGCCCGGGCGGGGTTGTCCTGACCCATAACACCCCCGACCAGGCCGACGATATGAAGGACTACATCAAAGCCATCACCACAAACCCCAACCTCGAAACCATCTTCCTCCACAAAGATGACCAAGGCGTTAGTGTAACACTCAAAAAACGCCGATGAGCGTGGACCGTCGCGGCAATCTCAGCATTTTGCAAGATTGAGATTGCTTCGTCGCTCCGCTCCTCGCAATGACACTCTGTATCTTATCTGTTCCGGAATAGTATCCATACTATTTGGGCCCCCGAGCGATTGTTGCACTTAGGAGCCCAAACTTCGATGTCAAAGTAGTATGTCCGAGGTTCTGTTTAGACCTTTTCAGGCACGACGAACGGCTTGCGATACCGCCGGGTCAGCAGCCTGTTGGCCTTGCGGTTATTCACAAACTTCTCCGTCTCCGGGTCGAACTCCAGCTTCGGCCCCAGGCAGTACGTATTCTTCGACACATCATACCCTAATGTGCCCTTCACGGTCTGCTTGATCGTCTCCCAGGATTTCTCGACTTCGGGGTGCCTGCCGAGCACATCCGGCGTGATCTTGCCGGAGACCTGCTCGCCGAGGCGGTAAGAGATATTGCCCAAGTGGCAGCACGCCGACGACGGATGTGCCTCGGTGATGTCGGCGTGGAGGTCCTCGCGCTTGCGGGAACGCACACAGTGGATGAAGTTCTCGAAGATCTTGCCGGGGCCCATCTCCACATCAACGTCCACTAAGCTTTCACCCTTGTCCGAACCCTTAGGATAGAACTTCCCGCCCTTGATCGCGCCTTCCTCAAGGAAGAACTCATTGCCGACTTTTTTCGGATACTTCTTGCCGTCGAGGCCCGCCCTGTCAACCAGACCGATCACCTCGAATACGAGCAGCGGCCCGCCGAAGTCCATAACGGTCAACTGGCAGTTGGGAGTCTGGGCCTGGTCCGTGAACGCCGGATGACCGGGCGTCGAGTTGACCCAGCGCCCGCCCATGCTGATTGCGCTCCTGGGCAGCACACCCCCGGGAATCGCCCACCGCGCAATGTCCATTTGATGGACACCCTGGTTGCCGATCTCTCCGTTCCCGAAGTCCCAGAACCAGTGCCAGTTATAGTGGACTATATTCTCATGGTAAGGCTGAAGCGGGGCCGGGCCGAGCCAGATATTGAAGTCCAGGTATTCAGGCGGCTCTTTGGTCTCTTTGAAGCCGATACTCCATCGCCCTCGCCCATTCTTGGAGGCCCACGCCTTGGAGACCAGCAGCTTGCCGTACTTGCCGCTGGCGATAG
>JAGMDR010000467.1 GCA_023128595.1 Planctomycetota bacterium
CGGATTCTAACGGCACGATCTACGATCCGGATGGAGTTGATGATGAGAAACTGGCCTTTGTCTTAGAGCTAAAGAACGTGCGACGAGGCCGAATAAAGGAATACGCTGAGAAGTTCGGCGCTGAGTACAGAGCTGATCAGACGCCTTGGGGCATAAAATGCGATTGTGCGTTCCCGAGCGCGACGCAGAACGAGATTGACGCAGATGACGCCAAAACGCTGCTTGACAATGGTTGTATTCTGGTAGCAGAGGGGGCAAATATGCCGAGCACACCGGAGGCTATTGAGCAGTACCTGGCCAAGAAGATACTGTACGGTCCGGGCAAGGCGGCAAACGCGGGCGGCGTCGCCACTTCGGGCCTGGAAATGTCACAGAACGCAATGCGCCTCTCGTGGACGCGAGAAGAGGTCGACGAGAGACTACATGACATTATGATTGCCATTCACAAGCAGTGCTACGAAGCGGCACAGGAATATGGTCAGCCGGACAATCTTGTCATGGGGGCCAACATCGCGGGCTTCGTCAAGGTGGCCGATGCGATGCTCGACCAAGGTCTTGTGTGAGCGATTAACTTAGTGCCCATCCGAATAACTCTTGGCGATTACCTGTCATTCTGAGGCGAAGCCGAAGAATCTGGGCGGTGCAGGGATTACAGCACGTTCGCGCCAGGGTTTGCTATGGCCAGATGCTTTCCGCCTGCGGCGGACTCAGCATGACAACGGCTGAGGCGTTATTCGGATAGGCTCTTAACTATCGGTCAGAAAGGGCGCTTCGTTGACGGAGATCGCCCTTTTCTTTTGACCTGACAGCAGTCTATTGAAAAGGCTTCTGCATAGCGCAGGGCGGAAAAGCGGCAATTGCAGACCAGTGTCTCGCGCCCACTTTTTTTCTGTTGCTGCTACTGGGACGGGCTGGTAAAATCTGGCTCCATGGCCAGGAAAGTGGACATAGACAAGGTTGTTCGCCAGCATCTTGAGATGGAACAGTCTTTCACCGGTTTTACCGTTAAGGGCAAAGCTGAAGCGTCGCAACAGCGAGAGCGGGAGGATAATATGGCTGCTGTCGAGAAAGCCGCCGAGCTTGAGAAAATCGCGGACGAAGTCAATCAATGTCGCAAATGTGGCTTGGGCTCGCTGCGAACCAATGCGGTGCCGGGTGAGGGCAACCCGAACGCTCGCATAATGTTCGTTGGGGAAGCGCCCGGAGCCGATGAGGACGCCCAGGGCCGACCGTTTGTCGGAAGGGCGGGCCAGCTATTGGACAAAGTAATTGCAGCGTGTGGGCTAAAACGAAGCGATGTCTTCATAGGTAATATCTTGAAGTGTCGCCCGCCGGAGAATCGCGATCCCGCCGCCGACGAGATAATAAGCTGTTTGCCGTACCTTCAAAGACAGATAGAGCTGATAAATCCTGAAGTTATTGTGGCTCTGGGTGCTCACGCAGCCAGGACGTTGCTGAACACCAACAAGTCGATAGGCGAATTGCGGGGCCAATTCCACGAATACTACGCTGGTATCGGCAGGCCACCCATAAAACTTATGCCCACGTATCACACCGCTTATCTGCTGCGAAATTACTCCCCTGAAAACCGCAGAAGGGTCTGGGAAGACATGAAAAAGGTCCTTGTGGAGCTGGACCTGCCAGTTCCAGAATAGTCGAGCAGGTGATCTTGCTTCATCTTCTCTATAAAGGGCTCGGCAGCAGTCATCTCCAGTCTGATCCGGCCTTTTCAACGACAAAAACAAAAAAATTTGGTAACCGTTCACAGGGTTAAAACG
>JAGMDR010000468.1 GCA_023128595.1 Planctomycetota bacterium
CAATCAATCATCTGGGCACCTGCGGGGGCATACAGATCACCGCTTCGCATAACCCGGCGAAGTACAACGGTTTCAAGATATCGGGGCTCGATGCCAAGCCGATCGGCGCCGAGACCGGCTTAAAGGACATAGAGCATATCGCAACAGCTTTGCTCCACACCAAAGGCAAAGCCATAGGCTCGGTCAAGGAGCTGGATTTGACAGCGGAATACAAAAAGCACGTCCTGAAATTCCTAAGGCCCAATATAGATAAGCTCAAGATTGCTATCGACGCTTCCAACGGTATGGCGGGAAAGATGGTGCCGGCGGTCTTTGGCGATTTGCCGATTGAAATAATCCAGCTCAACTTCGAGCATAAGGGCAAATTCAAACATCCGCCCGACCCGCTCGTCGCGAAAAACCTTTCTCCAGTCAAAACGGCGGTCAAAAAGAATGAGTGCGACTTCGGGGTTTGCTTCGATGGAGACGCCGATAGGCTGATGATGGTAGATGAAAAAGGCGCTGTCATCGGCTGTGATTTAATAACCGCTTTAATGGTGCCGCTTTTTTTAGAGAAGCAGCCGAACTCGAAGGTCCTCTACGATTTGCGCAGCAGTCGGGTCGTTGTCGAGGAGATCATCAAAAATGGCGGCACGCCACGCAGAGAACGAGTGGGACACGCTTTTATGAAAAAGGCCATGCGCGATTCTCACGCCATATTTGGCGGCGAGCTTTCCGGCCATTTTTATTACCGGGATAACTACTGCACTGACTCGGCTTTGATTACCTTGGTGCACGTACTAAACATCGTTAGCGAGGCACAAGTACCAATAAGCGAGCTAATCAAGCCGTTACGGCGATACCACAGCAGCGGCGAGATAAACTTTGAGGTAGAAGATAAGCAAGCAAAAATGGATGAGCTTGCCAAGAGATACAGCGACGGCCAGATCGACACCCTGGACGGTGTCACCGTTGTATATAAAGAATGGTGGTTTAATTGTCGCCCCAGCAATGCCGAGCCGCTCCTGCGACTAAATGCGGAGGCTAAAACCAAAGAGCTGCTCGACGAGAAGTTGGCCGAAATCGAGGGACAGCTCGGCAAGCCCGTTTGACACGGATCTCGCTCAAAACTGGGCTTTTGCAGAACTCTTGTTCTAAGGGAACGACAATGGTGGTACATACAAAAACATATCAAACCGCAAATGGCCTCGTTGAAGGAATACAGACCAAATGGGCTGGATTCAACATTCTGTTAGTGACAGGTTCTAAAGGCTTTTTGGCGTGTCCTGCAATCGACGTAGATGCCTGTGAAGGATATGGCGTCGCCGCTGCGATAGTGGAGAGTACACCAGACAACCCGATTGGCACATTGGAGAACTTCCCGAATCGAAAAGTCACAAAGGCCAACGTGAAAGCCCAGGCTCTTGGAATCAAAGAAGGTATGGACGTCACCGACGCCTTCGCATTGATAGCGTGAAGTTGCATGGACCCCGCATAATGTCGTTTAGCAGTAGCCGGAACGGCTACTTAAATGAAGTAATCTCAACGCAAGGAGTTAATCATGACGAGAAACTGCCTGTCTCGTAGGCAATTACTGACCACCGCAGGTGTCACCGTTGGTGCCGCCGCAACTACCCGCACCGCCGCTACTGAAGGCATTAAGCACGATAGGACCCGGCGCACGGTATCGTTCAGGTACTGTCTGAACACCAGCACTATCCGTGGACAAAACCTCAGCTTTGACAAGG
This sequence comes from Planctomycetota bacterium, assembly GCA_023128595.1. GTDB lineage: Bacteria > Planctomycetota > Phycisphaerae > Sedimentisphaerales > Anaerobacaceae > DAOVRL01. Next base: position 1,728 of record JAGMDR010000468.1, read on the forward strand.
AGATTGAGATTACTGCGGAGGCCGGTTATGGAGCCATTGAGCCGTGGGTCGACAAGATCAATCGGTACGTCAAGGGTGGCGGCACTCTCAAAGACCTACGCAAACGCATCGCCGACCTGGGACTGACCGTCGAAGGTGCTATCAGCTTTTTCCACTGGATTGTAGATGACGACACTGAGCGCGCCAAAGGCTTGGAGCAAGCCAAACGTGACATGGAGGTACTGGCCCAGATTGGTGGTAAGCGCATAGCAGCGCCTCCGGCCGGCGCCACGAGAAAACCTGGGCTCGACCTTATGAAGGCAGCCGAGCGATATCGGGCGCTGTTGGAACTTGGCGACGAAATGGGCATCGTGCCGCAGGTCGAGGTATGGGGTCCTTCAAAGAACCTGCACCGATTGGGCCAGTCAATGTT
>JAGMDR010000469.1 GCA_023128595.1 Planctomycetota bacterium
ACCTGCAATTTTGCAGAAGCCCTAAGTCTTGTTATATAAGGAGGAGCTTTGCATGGCAAAATCCAGATCTTGCGGAAATACCCGCCGGGCCGCTTCAATCAAATCTTATTATCCGGCAATTCTGATCGTCATTGTAGCTGTTTCACTCTCTGCCCCGGGGGCGGACTGGGAGATGCGCGTCAGCGAAGATGTCTCGGTCGAGGTATGCTGCCGACAGTCTCCCGTGGTCAGCGCCGGCTATGTCTTCTGGGGCGCCGATTGGAAATATGCCGGCGCGCAGATGAAGCTTGACGCCTCAAGTCCGCGCCGCAGGACCTTTTCCGGCCAGGTTCAGGACCTGGATTTGAAGATTGACGGCCGGATCGCCTCGCCTGCCCCCAACAAACTAAACTACACCTGGAACATTGACGCGCAGCGAGGCCTCAGGAGTATTATTGGGGGCGGGCTGGAGTTCAGGCTGGTTCTCGACAGCCCTTCGTTCGGCAAAAAGCCGCGCGATCCGGTTCTGCTTCCCGACAACCGGGGCTGGAAGTGGCAGGTCTCACCGAAAGGGCCTATCGTGGTCGAATTCGACGAGCCCATCGCGAAGGTCTATTTCGAGCGGGGTAATAAGAGTCAGATTCGCACGATGTTTGTGGGTTCCGATGTGGCGCGTGGCAGCAACAGCGTATCGATGACCGTTACTTTGCCGGCGGGGGGGGTGGTTGCCAAGACATTAGCCGAGCGATACGGTCCGGCCCGGACTTCGCAGTGGTATTCAGGGGCATTGCTCCACGACAAAAGTCCGGTCGATCTGAGTTTCTTGAACCATACCCCCGCCGGCAAATTCGGATTCGTCAGGCCAAAGGGCGATAAGCTCGTATTCGAAAATGGAGCCGAAGCACGCTTCTGGGGCGGAAATATCGCCGCCTATGCGATCTTTGTGGATAAAGAGCAGATCGAGGCGCAGGCCGAGCGCATCGCGCAGCTTGGATACAACCTTATGCGGTTTCATCACCACGATTCGATGCGATGGGTGGCTAAGACCGTCATAGACAAGAGCCGCAGCGATTCGCAGCACCTGGACGATGAGGTGATGGACCGCCTGGACTACTGGATCAAGTGTCTTCGCGACCAGGGCGTGTATGTGTGGCTTGATTTGCACGTGGGCAGGCTCTTCAAGGCCGGCGACAATATCGGCGATGGTTTTGCCGAGATGATGCGTCGCGGCAAAGTCGGCCAGGGAACCGAGGCAAAAGGATACTGTTACTTCAACGAGCGTATCGAGCAGTTGATGAAGGATTTCAATCAGAAGTATCTTGGCCGCGTCAATAAATATACGCAGCTTGCGTACAAGGATGACCCCGCGCTTATGGGCCTGCTCGTTACCAATGAGAACGATATCACCGGCCACTTCGGCAATCTGATGCTGCGGGACAAGAATAATCCCTATCACAACCGGATATTCGAGGCTCAGGTAAAGGCGTTCGCCGCCGAGCATGGCCTGGAGTTCGCCCGGACACTTCGCACGTGGGAGCCCGGGCCCAGTAAGCTGTTTCTTGCCGACTGGGAGTACAAGTGGAACCGGCGGATGCTCGACGCTCTGACACGCCTCGGCGTAAAGGTGCCGGTCTCGACTACGCAAATGTGGGGCAATATGCCGTTGTTCGGACTGCCTTCGGTGACCGCCGGCGGAATAATAGACGTGCACTCCTACGGCTCAGCCGAGGCGCTAAGTGCCAATCCGCGGTTCAAGGACAATTACGTATCTTACCTTGCGACCGGCCAGGTGTACGCAAAGCCCGTCTCGATTACCGAGTGGAATGTGCCATATCCGAAGGTCGATCGATTTACTGCTCCGTTATACGTGGCCGGTATCTCGGCGCTGCAGGGCTGGGACGCCCCGATGATTTACAATTACTCGCAGCGCAGCTTTGAAAAGCCCACCCGACAGGGCACCTGGTCGACGTTTTCCGATCCGGCGATTACGGGGATGATGCCGGCTGCGGCGATGCTGTATCGCCAGGGGCACGTGGCCCCTGCCAGGCTGGATTACTGCATCATGCTCGATAGGCAAAAGCTCTATATGGAAAGCAGCCATCCGAGAAATATGGCCTCTTTGCGGACGCTCGTCGAGCAGAGCAAGGTTATGATAGGTCTTCCGGATACGGGCGAGCTGAAGTGGGACAAGCGGACCAGAGTCGCCGGTGGGGTCAGGGTCATAACCGATAAGGACAGGGATTTTATCTCGGCCGGGCAGAGCTTTGTTCGCTCCGATACGGGCGAGCTTACCCGCAATTGGGTCAAGGGCTATCAGATCATCGATACTGCACAAACTGCGGCCGTTCAGGGCTGGGTCGGCGGCGAGGAATTGCGATTGAAGGCTGTAATCTTCGATATCGCGGTTCCCAAGGCAGCGGTCGCTGTTTCGAGCCTCGATGGGCAGGCGATTGGCGAATCCCGCCGAATGCTTATCACCGCCATTGCCCGCGCCGTGCCTTCGCCCGGCGGGCAGATGCCGATGCTCTCCGAACCGGTCACGGGCCAAATCCGTATCGCAGGACCGAGTGGTCTGAAGCTCATTCCTCTGGCGGGTGACGGTAGTGAGCTGGGTGTGGTCACATTAGAATATGCCAAAGGCAGGTACACGGTGAAGCTGCCGGCGGAGCGGGGAACGCATTGGTTCCTATTAACGGGAAGGAGTGTTGCCAAATGGAATGTGAAATAACGAAGAAATCAGGTGAGCGTAAGGATAATTTGGATCGTCGCGAGTTTATTGCCGGTGTTGCGGCGACGGCGGCTTTTAGTATTGTCAAGCCGTCGCAGGTCCGCGGGACCGAGGCGAACTCGAAAGTCGAGGTCGGCTGCGTCGGGTTAGGCGGCCGGGGAAGATTGATAGCGGGGATGGTCAATAAGCACGCCGCATATAAAATCACCGCGGTCGCGGACTATTTTGACCAGGTCGCAAAGTCGGCGGGGGAACGGTATGGCGTGGCCCAAGAGCGCCGCTTTTCCGGCCTGCTGGGTTATAAGAGGCTGATTGCGAGCAAGGTCGATGCGGTTTTTCTCGAGACGCCGCCTTGCTTCTTCCCGGCGCACGCCGCTGCTGCGGTGGATGCGGGCTGTCATGTCTATGTGGCCAAGCCGGTGGCCGTCGATGTTCCGGGTTGCCGGTTGATTGCCGAATCGGGCCAAAAGGCTACGAAGAACAAACGCGTATTTTTGGTCGATTTCCAGGTGCCGACGCATCCGTTCAATATCGAAACGGTCAAAAAGTGTCATGAGGGCCTCATCGGCAAGGTAGGACTGCTCAGCTCGATCTATTGCGACGAGGCCTTTGCCGACCCGCCTAAGACCAAGACCGTTGAGAGCAGACTGCAACGGCTGATCTGGGTCAACGATATCGATCTTGGCGGTGGTATGCTCGTCAATTCGGGGATTCACGCCGTTGACGCTGCGTTATGGCTCGCCGGGGCCCGCCCGATAAGCGCAACCGGCAGCGCCGGCAAGATCAGGCCCGACGCCCACGGCGATACGAACGACGTTTATTCGATTACCTACCAGTTCGAGAACGGCCTGATTCTAAACCACCGAGGCGAGCACGTCAGGAATACGCATGGATTTGCCGGCAGTTGCACGGCTTACGGCCAGTTCGGCTATGCCGATATCACATACGGGGGCCACGCCGGCATCCGCGGAAACAAGGGCGGTTACAAGGGCGGAGAGGTTAAGAACCTTTACCGCGAAGGCATTTCCAGAAACCTCGATACTTTCGCCAGGAACATCAGCGAGGCCAATTACGAAAACCCAACCGCCGAAAGCGGCGTCAACAGCACCCTGGCAACCATCTTAGGACGCCTGGCGGGCAGAAGAAACGCCAAGGTAATCTGGGACGACATGATCGCCGCAAACGAAAAGATTGAGCCGGACCTGACGGGGCTCAAGCAGTGATTCTATTATGAGTGTTTTGGTAGGTAGTGGTCTGTTACTCGTGATTCGACGAGTTGTCATTGCGAGCACCTGACCTAATTCTCAGGATGCATACAGAAGAAAGTAGCCCACGCACGTCATTGCGAAGGAGCGCAG
>JAGMDR010000047.1 GCA_023128595.1 Planctomycetota bacterium
GCGCAGCGACTGCGGCAATCTCAATCCTCAGACTACAAGAACCGGCTATTTTCTTAGGAGGCCGCAGAATGTGGCCGTGGCAATCTCCCGTTTGCGAATGACAGAGATTGCTTCGCTTCGCTCGCAATGACAAGAGCAAGTAAGTTCTTGTCAAGAATATGCTTATATAGTGCCGGAAAAATTAGCCACACCCACCGGCGGCATCTGTGCGGTATTCTTGGGCGTTTGTCGCCAAGGTGAGGGCCGGAAATCGGTGATGTGCCCCTTTAACGAGGCAGCGACGCCCCGAGATTGTAATCGGCTACTGTTGAAATTCCTGCTCGAAGAGCCTGTAGCTGGTCTCTGTCATGCCGATTTTGTTGTATGTGGTCGCAGCGGCATTGTTGGATTGTTCAAAATAGAGGCGAAACCCGCAGACGTCCGGGTCCTGTGCGGCCCTAACTCTTAGGAATTCGTGGAGTCTTGTGAAGACACCCCGGCGGCGAAACTCAGGCTTGACATAGACGCTCTGGATCCACCAGAACACCCCGCAGCGCCAGTCGCTCCATTCGTACGTGATCATCAAAGAGCCTACAACTTCGTCTGCGGTCTCGGCGACTACATAGAATCCATGCTGCGGATTGTCGAAAAGCGCCTGCACGCCTCTGGTCACTACGGGCTGTGAAAGCTCCTTATGTTCCGTTTCGCGGGCCATCGCGACGTTGAATTTGACAATTGCACCCGCATCACGACTCTCAGCTAATCTGACTTGTATATCCTGTGACATTGTTCGTCTCTTGCTATTCGACTATAATTTAGAATAAGACTTTTGCAAAAGTTCTGTCAGAAATATGCCTCTTCTTTCCTCGAGAGGAAATACACGCCGACAATCAGCAAGACGATGCCGAATATCTGCATTATTGTAACCAATTCCTGGAGGATCAGAAAACTCAATAACGCGGCAAAAAGGGGAGTCGAGAGCTCCAGGGCGGAGACCTGAGCGGCCTTGATTCGCTTCAATCCTTCGTAATAGAGTATGGTGCCGACGCCGACCGTTACGCCCACCAGGATTTGATAAATGCTGGAAAGGATTATGGTCGAAGTGAGCAGCAAATATGTCACGAAGATTATCGAGGCAATCGAGAATCGATAAAAGGTGACCACGCCGGCGTTGAGCTGACGGAGATATTTCCTCATTGCTATGCCGGTTGTCGCCCAGGCCACCGTTGCCAGCAACACCAAAAGGTCGCCGGCGGCGCCTAATTTCATCGCAGTCAGGTTCGCAGGTGTTTTCGTGGTCACAAGCAGTCCCGCGGAGATCATGATACATATACCAACGTAATCATATCCTGTGAGCTTGTCTTCCCTAAGGAGGAAATATCCTATCAGGACCACGAATATGGGCTGCATGTGACCGATCAGAACGGCGTTGATTACCGGAATCTTCTCCAGGGCAAAGAGATACAATAAATCTGCGACCATCGTGCCTGCTAAGGCAATGTAAACCAATACGGAAAGCTGCTTTCGAGTAACCTTGAGATTTCCCTTGTTGGTCAGGACAACATAGACAAGGGCGGTTACGGCGACACCTATCGCTCGGATGGCTGAGGTCTGAAGATAATCCGAGCTTTCGTAAGCCAGCTTGGCAAAGATCGGCTCAAACGCCCACATCAAGCTGGCCCCGATGATGGCGGCGACACCCGTCGTCTTGGTATTCATTCGAAACATACTGCCGGTTCGATGTTCAGATAATGTTCAAAACCGCCGAAGGAGGCTACGAGATTGCATTGCCCTTGCCCTGGGCGCTCTGTTTGTCAAATATACGCCGGAGAAAACCAGTACCGCACCGATTGCCAGCGACAACGTAATTTCCTCTCCCAAAATCAAAAAAGCAAGCGATATAGCAAATATCGGGACAAAATTGATAAACAGACCTGATTTGACGGGGCCGATGCGCTTTACACCCTCGTAATACCAGACAAATCCTATCACAGTTGCAAAAATCCCCAGATAAAGGATGCTTACCCAGTCCATCGCCGAGTGGTGCCCGATGTTTCGCATCAAGCCTTCAAGCAAAGCCGGAACAAATAAAGCAACGGTGCCGATTACAGCCGAATATGACACGGCCACAAGCGGCGAAAGGTCTTTCATCACCGTTTTACCTATCAAAGAGTAGGCGACCCAGTTCAAGACACAGCAAAATATGTAGAACTCCCCCACACCCAGATTTCTGTCGAACATTTTGAGTGGATGGCCTCTGGATATGACAATTATTGCGCCGCAGACTGAAATAATTATGCCAAGTACTTTTGACGGATTGACTTTTTCTCTGAAGAAAATGGCCGATGCGATTGTGATAAATATCGGGCAGGTTGCGATAATCAGGGCCGCCCTGCTCGCTTCAATCGTTTGGAGTCCTTTGAAGAACATGGCATTGTATGCAAAAACTCCCGTCAATCCGAGCAGAACAACCGGCAAGAGCTGTGACATCTTCAAGGGGGCAAGCCTGCCTTCAATCTTCCAGGTCAGCAAAAGTAGAAATGCCGAAGCTATAGCAAATCTCAAAAAGGCAATTGAAAAAGGCCCGACGTTCTGGGAAACGAATCTCCCGGCAATAAAGGCGCCGCCCCAGAATACTGTCGTCAATAACAGCTTCAAGTAAATCATCATAGCAGAGACCGGGTTCTGTTTCACCATCGTCCGCATTTGGCAGTTAGCCGTTTTCGATGCAGGACTCAGGCCCCGAGCGATTTTTGGAGCATGTTCTCGAATATCCGCCTCTGCTCGATCAAGGCTGTCACGCGGTCGGGGACTTTGCTGCTATTTTCCAATAGTATCCAGCCGGCCCAGCCCATCTTTACGAGCAAATCCATCATCAACTGATAAGGGTATCCGGGGTCCTTGAAATCGTGGGCGTGGATGGTGTAGCCGAGGAGGTCCTTAACGAGGTTGAAATTGTGCTCGAAGCCCTCGCCCTTAACGTCTCTTTTGTCGCAGTTCAGCTTCACGCGGACACTGGCCTCGGTAACGTGGTCCATAATCGCCTTGAGGATCGGCAGCTCGCCGGCGGCGCCGTGCGCTTCCAGCCGGACCTGCTGACCGTAGTCGCCGGCAACCGCGCCGACTATGTTCAGCGACTTGCCGATCTGCTCGATGGTCCTCTCGCGGGGCACATTGTTGTGAAAGCTGTTCGGGAACACTCTCACGCCGCTGCTGCCTATATCGCTGCTGAGCTTGATGTAGGCCTTGGTGTTCTCAATCGCCGCTTTTAGCTTCTCAGGGTCGGGGGAATCGAACCGCTCACTGGTGGCAATACCCACTAACGCAACAGGGCTGTCCTCGAAACGTCTCTTAACATCGCCGCGCTGCCGGGCATCGAGCTCCAGCTCGACACCGTGCGCGTACGATTGGCTCGTTCGCAATTCCGCGCCGAAAACACCGGCCTTTTGGCAATTGCCAATCAGCGTGGGCAAGTCCCAGTCCTTGCCCCACTGGTAGGTCGTAAAACCAAAACGTATCTTAGGGCCGGATTTGGCCGTCCGACCGCTCTCCAGAGAACCGCACGAAGACAGCGCAGCAGCGGCGAAGATACCGGCTGTGGTTTGCACACCGCGTGACAGTAGGTCACGGCGGGAGATTGTTCTATTACCTGAAGACATCGGGTTACTCCTTTACTAAAAGTCTCGGCGTTCAACAAACGCGACCTCGCCCGGCGGCATTTTCAGACCTGCTCGGGCACGACGAACGGCTTGCGGTAGTTCCGGCTGAGCAGTTGGTTGGCCTGGCTTGCAAAGTCGCCGACGAATCTCTCTTTCCCCGAATCCATCGTCAGCCACGGGCCAAGGACGGCCGGCGTCTTATCGAGCCTGACGCCGTTGGCCCGCAGATGTTCGGCGAATCGCCCGAAGGCCTCGGTCAGCTCGCCGCTGCCGCGGATCACCTCTTTGATTTGCCCCGGTCGGGACTGCTTTCCGAGCCGGTGTGAAATGTTCGCCATGTGAGAAAGAGCACCCGAAAGGTGTCCTTCGAGAATCTCGGCGTTCAGATCGCTGCGTTTACGGCTGCGCACCGCCTTGATGAAGCTGGCATCGTGCATGACATTGGTCGGCATTGGCTCGTCGCCCTCGAATTTCTTGATGAGCTTGCCCTTGTTGTCATAGACCGCCGAGCTTCTTTGCTCGAAATATCCACCCTCACACTGGATAACCACGCCGGTGTTCGGACCCGGGCCGACCTCGCCGCTGCGAACGACCGCGCCGGTTCTCGTGACCGTCCGGTATATATCCATCGACGAATCGCCCTGCTTTCGGGGCAGGCCGCGGACCTCGTAGATAATGGGGGCCGGCTCGTAATTGAGGATTGCAATCTGCGTATTCGGTGTCTCGCCGTCGTCGTCGTATCCGAACCGTCCGCCGATGCTCATTACGCCTCGAGGCAGCCCATCCCGGCCAAGTATCCATCGCAATATGTCGAGCTGATGCGGGCCGTTGTTGCCGATCTCGCCGCAGCCGGTCGGCCAGACCCAGTGCCAGTCGTAATGGAGATTCGTTCGCATCAGAGGCGTCAGCGGGGCCGGGCCTGTCCAGAGGTTATAGTCGATTGACTTGGGGACCGCCTGCGGGCCGTTCACCTTGCCCATACTCTTGCGCCGCTTATAGCAGAAACCATAGCCGACCAGTATCTTGCCGAGCTTGCCCTGCTGAATGTAGCGGACCGCTTTTCGCAGTGCGTCGTTGGAGCGTGACTCGGTGCCGGCCTGGACGATGCGATTGTATTTCCTCGCCGCCTCGGCCATCTTGCGGCCCTCGAAGATATTGTGCGAGACCGGCTTCTCAACACACACATCCTTGCCCGCCTGACACGCCCAGACGGTCACCAGCGAGTGCCAGTGATTGGGCGTTGCGGTCGAGACCACGTCGATCCCCTTGTCTTCGAGCAGCTTGCGTATATCGACGTAGGCATCGCCCTTTTCATTTCGGGCCTTGAAGTCGCGCACTCCGCTGTCCAGCACATTTCTATCGGCGTCGCACAATGCGACCACCCGCACACCCGGCAGTCTTCTAAACGAGCTGATGTGGCTTCCCCCGTGGCCGCGAAAACCAACAACGGCGACGCGAATGTCATTGTTGGCCCCTCGGACACGTGAATACGGCAGCGCCAGCGAGATACCGGCGGCCATAGAACCCTTTATAAAACCCCTGCGCGTAATATGTTTCATTGTCAACTCCATGCTGCTCGGTGTTTTCATACAGGCACACTCAGTCACACAACTGAGCTTGAATTTGCAATAGAATACCAGATTTGCCCGGCAATGCAAATTCTCTTACAGCCACTCTGCCGGGTCGAGCTTGTAGTAGTCTTTCAACTCATCATAAAGGTCCGGATGTCTCTTCTGCATTTGTCTGGGCTTCTCGAAAAAGGTCTCGGTAGCCACCGCGAAGAACTCAGCCGGGTTTGTCGCGCCGTACTTGCTCATCACAGACCTTCTGCGCTTCTTTTTCTTCTTCTGCAGGGCCTCGTATTCCTCGCTCAAGACGCCGGCCCAGGCGGCATAGCGGCTGCGGCGCTCCAGAATAGGCGCCCCGTCGGCAACGCCGTCCTCCTGGTCCAACTGATGGGCGAACTCGTGAAGCACGACATTACGGGCGTCGGCGATATTCCGCGTCCCTCCCGTGACGCTGTCCCAGGAAAGCACAACCGGCCCGTTCTGCCAGGACTCTCCAAGGCGAACACTATACCCGTCAATTGTGATTCTGCCGTCCGATGATACCATCTTGGCGACGTAAGTATGGGGATATACGAGAATAGTGCGAAGCTTGGAAAAGTACCTGGTCTTTCGGCTCAAAAGCAGCATGCTCGCCTGGGCGGCAATCGTAACCTTTATCTCATCGGTCATCTCCAGGCCGCCGCAGCCTTCGAACCTCTTCTCGGCGATAAACACGTTGACAAGCCCGCCAAGCTCCTGCTTCAACGAATCCGGCAGGTGTTTGTACAGGGGCACGTTTTTTTCGACAATTTGCTCCCACTCTTCGGGAAATGGTGCTGCCAACAAGCGTTTGCGGTTTGCCCCGCGCGACGCACGCTTTGCAATAAAATATACGACGACCAATCCAACTACTGCTGCTGCAATCTTTATTATGATCACTGTTCTATCCTCTGAATCGCTTGGTAACAATCTCATCGTATCAGATGCCGGAGATTGCTTCGCTTCGCTCGCAATCACACCTATCGCTTGGCCTGTTGCGAACCACCGCTCGTCAAAGCTTCGAGCCGCAGAATTTGCAGTACACCGCGTCCCTGTCGTGGCCTTCGGCGCTGCAGTTGGGGCAGGCCTGCGAGCTCGGCTTTTCCGTATGCGCCCGTGAAAACTCCACCGTCATTATCCCCGTAGGGACCGCTATTATCGAATAGCCTAAAATCATCACCAGCGCCGCCAGAAACTGCCCGAGAGGAGTCTCCGGTGATATGTCGCCATAGCCGACGGTTGTTAAAGTTACTACCGCCCAGTACACGCTGCGCGGTATGCTCGTAAAGCCGTTTTCCCCCCCTTCAATAACGTACATCAACGAGCCAATGATTACGACCAAGGTCAACACCACGAAAAGAAACACGAGGATCTTTCGACGGCTGGCGTACAGGGCCTGCTTCAATAAGCCGGCTTGCCTTGTATGGTGGCCCATCTTGAGGACCCTAAAGATTCGCAGCACCCGAAGGACCTTGATTACGGACAGGGGCTGTCCGGCTGGAATCAACAGACCCACATAAGTAGGCAGTACCGCCAGCAAATCAACAATACCGAAGAAGCTAACGGCATAGCGAATGGGTGTCCCGATGCAGAGCAAACGCAGGATGTACTCGATTGTAAAGACAATCGTGAAGAACCACTCGGCAGCCTTCAACGATTCGCCATATTCCGCACTGACCGAGCCCACGCTGTCGAGCATAACCACCGTGACGCTCAGCATGATACATATTATCAAGACTATATCGAACCATTTGCCCGCCGGGGTATCCGCCTCAAAAATCACCTCGAAGAGCACATCTCGCCATCGACGATCGGATTTACCGTTGACAACGCTATTCATAATTCAATCCTTTTACTTATCGATTCGCTGCCCCAGAGTAATCAACGGCGCCCAGCGTGTCCAGCACGACGGTATTGTTGCCTTCATAGATTTCCGCTACCCGGCGCTGCGGGTCGAGCATAAGCGTCCAGCCTTTGCTTGCCTTGCGGGGCAGTTCAAGAGTGAACCCAAGCCGTTTCGGGACAAGGTCCAGAGGCCCAGCGAGCTTACCGAGCGATTTGCGGACGATAGTACGACCGTCTGCATCAACGACGGCGGCCACGACATCGGGAACCTCCGCAGAGCCGAGATTGTGGGCCGTCGCGGTCAACGTATTTGCCTCAATTCTGACCTCGCGAGCTGCTATCGCAAGGTCGGCCCGACCGAATATCGGCGCAAGCTTCTTGATCTGTTCTATCTCAATAACGGTAAGAGCTTTCGGCCCAAGGATTAACTTGATCGCGTCACCCTTGGCCAGCTCGCGTATTGGAGGCCCGTCAGGATTAACAATGTCTCTAAAGCCATCACTGCCGGCCTCTCGCGCGATGGTCACGCGATACACGCCGTGCTGCAATGCCCAGACTCGCAGCTCGCCCAGCATAGGCTTATCGGCAAAACTGTAAACCACGGCCCTCAAGCAGTCCTGCCGATTCAAATGAACAATGGCGGCATAGTCAGTGCCGAATCCCTCCCAGCTTACCGCAAGCGTAGGGTTAAACTTGTTGCGCCGGCAAAATCCGCCCAAATAAGCAACCGAAGCGTGGCCGAGCAGATTCGGAAAGATGCGGTCGGTGAACTGATGCGTCGTAGTGTACATATCCGGCCAGCGACGCGCATCATACAGCGTCCCAATATGCTGGCTCGAACTCCTCGCCCTGCCGATCGCAGCGGTCGCCAGGGCATCAAAATCCGCCTTCACATAAAGGGCAAGGGCCGGATTATAGTCGGCTAATCGATCAAGCGTCTTGCGGTCCAGCTCGTCGAGCCCCCCTAACGCATACACATCGGCCAGATAGCCATCCGCAGGATAGTTGGCCTTGCCCTGCCTGTAGTAGTGCAGGAACGGCCCGATATAGCGCTTATCACCGGTCAGCGCGTAGAGCCAGGTGAAAGTGGTCGCCTGCGTTCGGTATCCGCCGTAGAGGGGGCGGTCTTTTTGGGAACTAACGACCTTTCCCGTGAGGACCTCGACGGCGGTCGCCCACTGGCCGGGCTTCATAAAATTTAGCCACGTATCGGCCCACTCGCGGAGTATCTTGAGCGCCCGCGGGTTGCGATTGTAATCGGCGAGCTGTAAAGCAGTGTGCCACATCAGCGGGTCCGCATGGCCATCGACCCTCGGCCGGCGCGGACGGGTGAGGTCCGCCAGACCCATTCGCTCGCTGTCACGGAAATGGCGGCGTCCGTCCTCCGTGACAATCGTCAGCTTCTCCATATTGCGGGCCGAATCCATGCAGCGCTCGAGGTAAATCGGGTCGCCGTAGAACCACCGCGCCATAAGGGCCAGGTGATTTATGCCTTCCTCATAAGCGTGCAGTGCGTCGGTCGCGTTTATATTGATGCCCTCTCGGAGGTTCTTTTTGTCAGCTAATTCGGCCATTCGCGCGGCGCTATCGACCATCCGCGCAGCGACGCCGCCGGTCTCGAAGAACGGCAAGTCCGCAAACTGCTGATAGAAATCGGAATCGTCTCCGACCCTGCCGCCGAATTCCCCCGTTGGGACCAGTCGCTCGGTGAGCCACCAATCCGCTATCCGGCGGACCTCCAGCCAAGCCATACGCGGATACCACGCCCAGGCGGGTACGCCCTTGGGCGGCCTGGGCGGAGGCGAGAGCTCCGAGAGCTTATCGAGATTCCGAAGATAGACCCATTCGCGGTATTGCCGGACGGTATCGTCGCCCGGCGCCAGCGCATGGCACTGGTCAATCGTCATAAAAAGCTCCGGGCACTGTCCGGCGTATGTACTGGAGGCAAAGAATTCGTCTCTCGAACGCTTGCCGAAGCTGCCCCACGGGCGCGGCTCGGAAAGCAGACTGAAGAAAGTCTTCATAAGCATCTTGCGCCGAGCGAGAGCCTCAGGCAGCGCCTCTTTCTTCGGAACGATATTCAACCAGAACTTCGGCCCCGAAAGCGTTACGTCCGTATCGAACCGCAAAGTCAGCCACAATCGGCAGCCCTTGAGGATAACCTGGTCCGGGATATCGAAGACAATGCGAATCCTGCCCGGCCCCGAGACGTTGAAATCCACCCAGCTCAAATCAAGCCGCGGGTCCAGCGGGTCCTGAACCACCCCCGTAAACGAGAACCGACCGTCAGGCCCGGAGATCTCCGCCTCCATAACGACGCAGTCCAGCCCCTTTTCCTTATCGAAAGGCCGGGTAACAAAATGCACCGCCTCGTCCTTCTGACACTTCAAACCCGAACCCGAACCCCTACCCTCAACAAGCTGCAGAACCCGGTGCTTCTGCTTCGGATACCTTTCGTCCATCGCTAAGTAAACGCTATGAGGTGCAAACTTAGATCGAGGCTTCTTGAGTTCGACTTCGCCGGCTGGTGCTAATAATTCCATTTTCCCTATGGCCGGCGTCCCTTTTTCAATGCGGTAGAAGCTAACGTCGGAGATGGTGCGTTCCTTCTCGGCGTCCTTTTCCACACCGAAGAAGCTTACCTTCTTTGCCCTGACGCGCTTACTAAAACGAGCGCTCTGGCAGATGTCCGAGCCGGAGAACTTCCACAAAGGTTTCACGCCGCGCGGCTCGGTCAGGGACACGTTATCCGAGTACACGCGGGCCTTCGCACCGCCGCGCAGCACAATAACATCGAAGCCGTCGCCATCGCTCAGGGTGATATGCAGCCCATCGTTCTTATTATAGCTATAAACCACGCCGTCACTGGCCGTCCTCGGATACTCGCGAACCGTACCCCGATAGTCCCGACTATAGACCGACCCGTCAACAGGGACCCCAAGAAACCCCCTGACGACCCGGCAATCCACCGCAGGCACCTTCTTGACGACCACAAATTCGTCCCGCCCCGCCTCAACAGGAACACCCGCCCTGCTCAACGCCACACCGGAGAAGAGCATAACAGCAAAAACAAACATACCATTACTCATAGCATCCTCTCCGAAACAAGCCGTCCCGTATTTTACCAATCGGCTGCCCCCGCCCTTGCATTTTATCAGGGCCGAGCAGCTCATTCATTATTGTATCGCGACCAACCGCAGGATTCCAATCTATTTCAGGACCGGTTCCATCTATGACGCCCCGAGCAGCTTCCAGGATTTCGAAAATCGGACCTTGTCCGCCGGACAAAGAACTGATATACTCAATTGCTGAAAACGCGAAAATAGGGTTTAGGTGGCATTAGCCATAATGGCCTTATCTAAACCACGCCGTCGGTTATAATGCGATAAACTCCAGCCTCGCAAGAGGCTGTTTTCACAAAAAATCAACTAACTTTTTTGCAGTTGAGCCTGAATTAGTAATGTGCAGGGCTGATTCAAAGATGACCGCTTTCTTCATAAGGCTTGTATGAGCAAGAAGTTAGGGCGAAACAAACACCGCTGACTTTCGGCGTGGCACCAAATCTGAGCAATGCCTCCGGAAATCTGCAATTTTTGCCAAATTTCTTTTTGACTTGGTAGCACGAATCTGATATTGTTATGCGCAACGGGCGTATAGTTTTTATGGATGATGTTGAGTACCAAAATTATGAGAGAAGTAGATGATGTTGATGCTGTGCGGATGCTAAATCGGCAGAGAGAGTATTTAGTTAGTATCTCTTGCGGGTTTTCCCTTCCTGAGTTGCTGGTAGTTATGACAACCATAACGACGCTAATAGCAATCCTTCTTCCCTCACTTGGAAGGAGCAGGGAACAAGCACGGAGACTCGCCTGTGCAAGCAATCTGCGGCAATTAGGTTTTGGCCTGAAAATGTATGCCATAGATAATAGTGGGTGGTATCCGGTTGAGAAACTCTGCGGCAATCCGCAATCGGCTTTGACGGGTAGCCTTTTCCCGTGCTATGTGGCTAATCGGAACATATTCTATTGTCCCAGCGCGCCGGCAATCGAACCCTATGCACAAAGCAATGAATATGGCGGGCCGGGCGGCGATTCGGTCGTTAATACGGACGAGAACTGGGAGGCCTCTTACATCAGCTACAAGTATTTCTCTATAACCCGTCGGGATACACGTATGCCACTGCCGTTACGGCTTTGCGAATACCCGCACCTTTTGAAAGACGATTCAGCTTCAAGGCGGTGGCTTATGAGCGACTGGGTGCGTAAGCATGTCCCCGTCTTTGCCCATTTAGAAAAAGGAGGCTGGGGTGGTGGCAGAAACGTCCTTTTTGCAGATACAAGTGTACAGTTTGTCCGGCACAGGACGCCGGGCGCATTTTGAAACAAATAATAATATAAATAGGAGACACACAATGTTGCAAACAACTTTCTTAAAGCAAGGTCAACTGGCGCTGCGGGGGGTCAGGGCAAAGATCGATTTGCTGACCTGGCGAGAATTGGCGTTCGTGCTTGTCGGTGGTATAGCTCTCGCTGGAGTCGGACAGCTTTTGGGACGGACGTTTCATCTGGCCTGGCCGGTTCCAATGTCAGGCTCGATCGCCGCGGCACTGCCCCGTGCATTCATCTTGCTGGTGATTCTGCTTCGGGTTGACCGTTTTGGTGCGTTAACCGTCGCTGGAATAGCCGAGGTGAGCACAAAACTGGCAGCAGGATTTGTTGGCTGGTGGCCGATGTCGCTGGTTGTTCCGCTATTGGCTGCTGTTGCAGGAGACGTGATCTGGCAGTACTTACGTCACTTACCCTCGCGAAGGTTAAGCCTGATATTAACAGGCGGTTCTCTTTGTGGGGCAAGGGTTTTACTGGCCTTGTTTTTCTGGACTTTTCTGCGGCTGCCGGTTTCGCAAGCAGGTACGCACTTGGCTTTGACGCTGGGATGCATCGTTGTAATCAACGTAGTTTTGGGCATGGTTGCTGGATTGTTGGTCAGCAAATCAATCAAAACAGTGAAAAGCAGCAAATGAACAGGTCAAAGAGCCACCGAGGTGGTGCAACTTTAGAGTCGTATACTATTCGACCAATAGGATACGTACAGTCGCTTTATGCCCAAACCAATGATGTACCGCACACGCACACGGGATGGACAGCGGAGATTTCGCACATCCGCCTTTTACCCAAATATGCTAAGGGACTGGGCGGCTTGACCGGTTATTCGCACATCATTGTTTTGTTCTGGGTGCATCGGTCTAAAGAGTGGAAAATGCCCAAAAACCATCACAAGCCCCCGCACGTTAAGATATTCGCTACGAGGATGCCGGTGCGGCCCAATCCCGTTGGAATGTCTGTTGTCGAGCTGATAGATTTCTCTACTGAGACGGGCGAGGTTGCCATAAAGGGCCTGGATGCGCTGGATGGTACGCCTGTACTCGATATCAAGCCCTATATTCCCAATTTCGATAGTTGCGCCGAGGCCGAAGTGCCGGATTGGGTGATGGACCATCTGCGCAGTCACCACCACGGTGGCCACACGCATCACGACGAAAAGACAAGTAAGGACACTGGTCGAAACCCGTCGGGGCATTAGAGCACAATAAATAATTTGTTTCTTAGGAGAAGTGGTTATGAAAACAACAAATTTGGCACTTATCATTTCGCTGGCAATGCTGCTGGTGGGGGATGTGCCGGCAGGCTCCGTGGAGTTTGAATTGCTCATGCACACGGACAATGTGCAACTGCTGCCTCAGCCAAAAGGGCAAATTGGTGTCTCAGGCGACCACCTTCTGCAGACGGCTGATGATATCACTGGAAGCACATTTAATCCCGATGGTTGCTTTAGCTTCAATTTCATGAATCCAGTAGGAATATCAGAGCCTGATTACCCGCCCGGCTACGCCGAGGGGATTCATTCGGTCAGTGGTTTGCTTGTGCTTGACATTGATCTGCAGAACGGCGGTTTCTTCAGTATCGACTCGCTGGCGTTCGATGGATACGTCGCCCCGACAAAACCTATTGCGCATCAGCGCTTGGTTGAGCCTGGCGACCCCGCAGCCGACGGCACTCACGGCCCGGTCGATGGCGTGTCTAATAGTGGGACATATGTTGCGTCAGCCAGCTGGAACTGGGCTTTTGAGGCAAGCTTCGATTGGTACTACGACACACCTTTTGCAGGTGCGGGCGGCATTGATATGACGTTTAACAACTATCAATGGAGGGGTTTTATTGTACCAGTCAACGAACTGACGACAGCCGGGATGGACGCCGCCACACTCGACGACCCTTTGGGCTATTTTGCCGGCACATCAGCGGATTTTGAGTCGTGGCTATTAGGCGAAGTGGCACCACGGCTGCCGCAGCAGGCCACTTACCTTCTTTTTATGCAAGGTGAAGCGCATCCGGACTGGACCAATCCGAAGATGGGGATGAGTACCGACGGAATTGTCGGAGAGACTATCATAGGCTACGCGCTGCCGCAATGTGGTGATCCCAACCATCCCTATCCGATTGGCGATCTGAACAAAGACTGTCATGTTAACTTCCTGGATTTGGCGATGCTCACTTTGCACTGGCTGGAATGCACCGCACCGGAATGTGGGCTATAAGGTGTCAGAAAAGTTGGTAACAGGCCAAACTTTGACTGGTGGACAATGAAACAGGCCAAATATCCTGTTCCGAAAAAACCTGGCATGTTCCGAAGGCCCGTAAGCGCGTGATGGTTCCGATGCGCTTGAAAGAGGGTCGGCAGATCGGTTCGTTTGAAGTCAAATGACAAGATTGTGTTTTGAATATCGACTGAACTTTATTTGAGGGATAAAATCATGAAAAGACTCTTGTGTGCCATTGTCCTCGGGATTTTGGCGCTGGCGATTGTTGCTGTTTTGGCTGACGAGGATCACCACATCTCCATCGGGCATAAATCAGAAGGGCCGGTCCGCTCCACTCCAGGAGAGAATCCTTGGAACCAGGGACAGGCGCCCGATGATTGGTGGGCTGCAATCAAACATACGCACGGCCATGTCGGCCCCTGGAACGTATTGGGCTGGCGTATCGGCCGGGCGGCGTTGCGTGAATTCGACACCAAGTGGGGCAGGCACGATCTCGACATCATTTGCTATATTCCTATGGAGACACCATATTCGTGCATGGCCGACGGTCTGGTCATCGGCACAGGCAACTGTATCGGCCGGCTCGATATTCGCCTGGCTGAGGTGATGTCGATCGATCTCGTTCATGTCGCCATCCGCCGCAAGGACGGTACGGGCCCTGTCTTGACCTTAAAACCGAAAACCGACTACCTCAAGCGCATAGAGACACGTACAGTGCACGAATTGGAAGAACTCTCAAGGCAGTGCGCAACAACAAAGGAGAGCGACCTGTTCCGAATCGAGCGGATTAAGTCTTCCAAAACGAAAGAATAGGGACCGGGGCAACTGTGATAGGAAGTGGGAGGATTTTGTGCTATTATTTTTTTGACACGATACCAGAAATATGCTATACTTATGCGATAGACGGCATTGTGGCTTAGTTTTGAGGCTGTTCTATCTGAAGAAGTGGTGAGATACACCCATAAAGCTTGTATTTTCAGGAGACTTGATAAACTATGGTAAATCAGGCTCGCCAGCATAGTTGAGTAAGGCTATATGGGAATCCCACTTAAACGGGATTTGTGAAGACTTTGGAGGAGTTTGAAAAGATGAAATCGACGAATACCTATAGTAGGGTTGTGTTAGTGTCGCTGTTGCTTTGCATGATTAGTGTAGAAGTCGCCAACGCCGGTTTGCTTGGCGGTCAGAACTGGGCAGATAGTGTGGCGGTATGGAGCGGCAACATTCAGAACTATAACGGCACGGCGACCGGTGCCGTTGCACTTGCTTACATTCTTGGTCCGCCGGACTCTGATCTCGATGGTAACGGGTATGCCTGGGATCCCGGTGACAATGATTATGTCGCAGGCTGGAAAGGAGCAGCAAATGCGTCTTTCGTGCTGCACTTCGAAAGTGCGTTGCTGAATGTTGACGGGGACGACCTTGCCGTGAAAGTGTACGGCGGCCCAAATTGCAGAGCGGATGTGTACGGCAGTGTGGATGGAAGCGGTTTTGAACTAATTGGCAGTATTGCCGGGGCGAAGGGACTAATTCCGGGCAAACCAGGATTTTTCCACCAGGCCGGCGCAACCGGGCTGGACAGGTATGTGACTCTGGAATTCGGGACACTCGATAATCTGCATTACATCAGGTTCGACCGGGCTGTATCGGGCGAGGGCTCTGGTATGTTCTTTGACGCAGTCGGCAGTGTACCTGAACCGGCAACCGTACTTGTTATCGCCGCAGGTTGGCTTGGATTGCTTAGGTTTCGCAGGCGAAGTTGACAACCGTTTAATGTCGGTTACGACCTATATATACAACAGTGATTTGGCGTGAAACTGAAGATTAGCTTTGTACGCTCCTGCATCAAGTGATTATGTGGTCAGTTTCGGGGTGCGCTTATGTGTAAGGGGAAAAATGGTTTCACCCTGATCGAGCTTTTAGTAGTGATAGCCATAATCGCTCTGCTGATGGCGATTCTGCTGCCAAGCCTTAGATTGGCCAGGGAGCAGGCACGACGTGTGGCCTGTGCTGCGAATCTCCGGAATCTCGGCCTGGCACTTGTTAGCTATATAGATGATAACGAGCAATGCCTTCCTCCCGCTGAAGCACACGACAAATTGGATACTAGTTCTCAAGACAATTGGTACTTGAATACGGCCTTGCTGGCAAGTATGGATGTAGAACCCCAACGGGATACAGACGGTAAAATTCTTGGACCACCGGCAGATCGAACGGTTCTTACCTGCCCCTCACATAGAAACCCAAGAATGACGCGGGACGAGTCGCCAGTGTTTCCTCCAGAGCAGCGCCCGTACGCGTTAAGCTACATGATGAACGGCACGTCGCGCCTGTCAAATAGAGGTGGTATCCGCGGAGATCGCAGACATGCCACAGAATTTCGGAAACCCTCTGAGACCCTTGCGCTATGTGATGGCAACGGCTATTACTCGGCGCGGGCCGTCGTTTTATATGAGGCATGCCCGGCGGGTAACTTCGAGTATCGGCACAAAGACAGCATAAATTTGCTATTTCTGGACGGCCATACAGGGGCCATGATAGAGAAGGACGTACCTATGGGTCGAGACAATCGTTATACTTATTTTTGGAGCGAGAAGAGGTGACGCCCTGCAATCAAAATGAGAATATGAGGGTGCTCAGGATAAAGTGGGCCACTGGTGTTCTATTATGCACATGGATTCTATGCACGCTCGTCGATCCGACCGGTGCTGCTTACATAAAGGGACAGA
>JAGMDR010000470.1 GCA_023128595.1 Planctomycetota bacterium
AATCTCCACCCCTGGCCTGTAAAAACCCTCCATTTTCTTAGGAGTCCGCCGAAGGCGGCCGTGGCAATCTCTGCCCTTCGAAGGATTAGAGATTGCTTCGCTCATTCGACTACGCTCAGGACAGGCTTCGCTCGCAATGACACGCATCGATTGAGCTGTAGCAGAGCAGTAGATAGACCTGAAAGGACGGCTTATGGATAGACGGACATTTCTAAGAGTTGTCGGCGCTCGCGTGGTATGCGGTGAGACTATATCTTCTTCGCGGCGATGGTATAGATCTGCCGCTTGTCCTTGATGTACTTTCGCTCGTAGTTGGTGCCGGTGATTTCGCCGGCCTCCGCGCCCACCGTGGGCGTAAACTCGATTTGTTCGAGTCTCTCGGCCTGGCCGGTGACCAGGTCTTCTATCACCTCGAAGTATTCGGCGTGATCGGTGGCGATTCGTAGCCGCCCGCCCATCGTCAGGCACCGCAGAAGATGGTCCAGGGTGGCGGCGCTGATGAATCGCCTCTTGTGGTGACGCTTCTTAGGCCAGGGATCGGGAAAATAAATGTGGAAGCATTCGACTGAATCGTCGGGCACGAAATCGCCGATAAATGAAGCCGCATCCGTGCGGATTATGCGGACGTTGGCAACGCCCCATCTGCCGATCCGATCTACCGCGTACCGGTAGTATTTGCGCGCCCATTCGATGCCCAGAAAATCCACCTCGGGTTGCGCCCTCGCCTCGCCCAGAAGGAACGTTCCTTTGCCCGTGCCGACCTCGATATGCACGGGACCGTGACGTCCGAAAATATCCGCAAAATCGAGCCTGCACCCCAAATCTTCCGCCTTCAGCGATACCGAAGGATAATCTTTCAAAATCCTGGCCATGCGTTAAATTAGATAAAAAAACACGTAAAAGCAAAAGCTGCTATCTTACCTTATCCATTATACAACACCGCACGCTTTTGGACGAGACCTGAAGTGTCCCTTTCACTTTCCGCCTGAGATGTTATTCGATGTCACAATTAAAGTGAATGCACAGACTATTCGATAAAAAGGGCGAACCGATCATTGGCTGGGGCGTATAAATATATAGGACTGAAGCGCGTTAGCCAAGGAAGGAATTAGAAAAATGATTCTGCAATTGGTAAGAGCGCGGCGCAGACAGGTTCTTATTGATGTTGACACCCAGAAAGACTTCTTGTTAGCAGAGGGTAAGGCCTGCATCAGAAATCACAGGAGGGTCCTGGGACACATTCGCAGGGTCATGGCGTGGGCGAGAGTCAGAAACATTCCGATAATTTCAATTGCTGAGGTGCATCCCGACAACAACGGCGAGAGCGAGTTCTGCTGCTGCATCGACGGCACAGAGGGGCAGAGGAAGGTGCGATACACGCTGGTGAGCAACAGGGTGTGCTTTCCGGCGGACGGCCATACGG
Source organism: Planctomycetota bacterium (assembly GCA_023128595.1). Taxonomy (GTDB): domain Bacteria; phylum Planctomycetota; class Phycisphaerae; order Sedimentisphaerales; family Anaerobacaceae; genus DAOVRL01. Next base: position 1,424 of record JAGMDR010000470.1, read on the forward strand.
ATTTGCCCAGGGACATGCTGCGGCAGTACAGGCAGGTAATACTTCACAAGCGATGCGTTGATCCCTTTGATGAGCCGCGGATCGACCGCCTGCTCAGTGAAATGAGGGCCAATGAGTTTTTACTCATCGGCGCGGCCGCTGAAGGGGCGGTTAAGGCCATGGCGCTGGGTTTGCTGCAGCGAGGCAAGAGGGTGACGGTGGTGACCGATGCGGTAGGCTCGCACAACAAGAGGGAGGCGAAGTTGGCGCTTCGCAAAATGGAGGCCAAAGGTGCGAAACTCGTTGAAACCAAAAGGGTGGCGGGGGTTTCGCACCTTAGGCACGTTGGCGCGTGTGATTGCGAGAGCTGCCGCGGACTTACAAGGAAATCATCGATCGGCCTGAGGGAAGTAAGCTAACAACTAACTTTTTTTTGTTGACCTTCGGCTTCGCCCCAGCACCTCCCCCGACCGGATCGAGGCGCTCAGCCTACCACCCCCATTTCGTAAGTCTCACGACTATTCCGGCGGCTCTGAATCGGATTTGGACGGCCCTGAAAAATGCCTGGGGATGGCCGAAAACACAAAGCACCAAAGAACGCACAAGGAACAAGGAGCTGAATCTACAGACTCTTGGTGTCTTCGCGGCAAAAAGAAAAAAAACTCGTAACCGTTCAGGGCGTACAAACTGAGTTTCTGTGTCATT
>JAGMDR010000471.1 GCA_023128595.1 Planctomycetota bacterium
AGTTTACACCTGCGAAAGCAGGTGCGGGAATGACGTGAGGATTTGCACCAATCCGGGGCCTATACTGGTTAACTCGGTATAAGCCCCGCTTGTTTTCCACCCTTTCACTAACCTAAATATTTCATACGATTTTGCCGGTCTTCACATAGACCGCTATGAATGACCTCTGTGCGGATTCTTGCTATTTGCAGACAGAATGCTGTGGCAGCAAATCTGTCCTTGGATGTCGTAATGTTCTGACAAAAAGTCCGATTACGAGCGCTTGCGCCTGAGCATCAGAGCACCCAGCCCCAACAGGGCCAGAGTCGCCGGCTCGGGAATTAGGGAGACGGCGTCGAACTCGACTCCGACAACCTCACCTGCGGGAGGGCTATCCTTATCGAGCCCCAGACCGAGTAGGCGAATCTCCAAGGGCTGTCCCACAAGGGCTGCATCGGCCGGATCGTAGGTGTACTGAACGGTCGAAGTGGCCCACTTCTTGTAGCCCGGCCACACCGTGTCATTATCCTCGGCAATGACGGTTCCGCCAGCCAAGAGCTGGACGCTATAGCCTGAGAAGTAGTAATAATTCGAGTTTCCCACCTCCGCGGTCAGCGTGTAGTCTGTGTCGGCCGCGAACGTTTCGGTCAAGACCTGCGCCGCGCCCTTGGCTATACCTTCGGGCAGGTACTCGGTAAACAGCACATTCTCGCCCTCGGGCGCGATCACCGGGTCGAAGTCAGCAAGTGTAACGTTCCATACGCCGGAGCCCTCGATGCCGGTGGCCTCGCCACCCACCAGGGTCCAGCCCGGAACGTCGCCCCAGGTATAATCATCTTCGGCCAATACGGGATCCTCAAAGCCGGGGTTGACGATTGTGATCCCCGCAGCGCCAGCCGACGCCGACAGGGCGAATAGGGCTGCTGCTACGACTGTCAAAACTGTTTTACCTCTTCTGTTTTTCATCACATACTCCTCAAAATATAGAACAACTTACAATCAACTCACTTTGCCTGGAGGCATTCACCCAATACCCCAGAATCTCTATATTAACGCTTCTATGAGCCTGGTGTCAAGAATAAAAAGGGGAAAAAACGAAGAAAAGAGAATAATTCTCTCTTTTGGGGGCCTTTCTCAAGAGAGATTGGGGTTTTTGGTGCCTGCTGCGTGCGAGAAGACATAGCGGCAGCAGCCGAGCTTATGTAAGCATTTACTGAGTAAAGAGTTAGGTCTTGCCAACCCTGGAGGGTCTTGTCGAATCCCTGCCCTCGGAACACTTTAAATCGCTCGGAAAAGAATTAGATACGCTGAGCCTGCCGGAAGATTGTTGTTGCAATCGAGACGAGATAGACGTCATCTATGGCCATATAACGGCTTTCGGAAGAACAATGGGAAATCCTTGACATTTCAGGGCAGCTTGGGTACCATTGAGTATGTCGAAAGAGGTGGTTTCGACTGAATGCAGAATATCAGTAGATATAGCTTGGCCGCAAGATGATAATAGTTGAGGTCGAGCGGGCATCAATGGCGAATCACAGCAGTATAGAGAGGAAGGAGTTCAAGTGAAGATTCAAGCATATAAGTCCCCGCAGTTTGAAGTGGGGCCGGCTGCATGGGTAAACTTAGAGGCCGGCCTCTAAGGTATTTGCTCCCAGCTTGGACTGGCAATTTACTTCGAGATGCTGCAAGGAAGGAGGCATCGCTGAATCCTAAGAAGTTGTGCTAAGCAAGCACAGAATTCGAGTTTAATTTTTGAAGGAGGTCTATTATGTGTAAAAAATTAATTTATTTTGTTTCTTTTGTTCTGGTGCTGGGGCTGGTCGGCAACGTCTCAGCGGACTTGAACTACGAGTACTACGAAGCACCAGCCGGTGAGCAGTATACGCTGCTGGCCGATGTTGGATTTGGCGTAGCGACACCCGTAAGGACGGGCATCGTCACCAGCGTAAATGCCGCCGCCGGCAGCTGGATCGAGGCCCCGGATGTTGGTGGTCATCGAGCGGACGATTACGCCTTCCGGTTTACCGGGTATATTCTCGTGCCTGTCACTGGGAGTATTACCTTCTACCTTCGATCCGATGACGGCAGCCATTTGTACATCGATGGTACCCTCGTGATCGATAATGACGGTGCGCACGGCGCGGAGGCACCTCCGGGGGACGCAGGCACCATCAGCCTGACCGCTGGGCCGCATACGATCGAGGTTACGCAGTTTGAAAGGGGTGGTGGAGAGAGCCTGTATGTCAACTGGGCTATGCCGGGCCAGGCTTGGGAACCTGTTCCCGATAGTGCGCTTTACTCGAAGCCTCCAGTAAAAGCTCACGACCCCAACCCGGCCGACGGCGCCGGCGATGTTGCCAGAACGCCCACTCTCACCTGGACGCCGGGCGAATTCGCAGCGCCAACAAACGGGCATAAAGTCTATTTCGGTGAGAGCTTCAACGACGTCAATGATGCCGCCGGCGGTATCGCCCAGGATGCTAACAGCTATACTGTCCCCGAAACGCTAGATTTCGGGCAGACCTACTACTGGCGGGTCGATGAAGTCA